>JAKVCT010000298.1 GCA_022448995.1 Saprospiraceae bacterium | reverse complement strand
ATGGTTTTACTTACATAGGTTGGATTATTTTTAGTGTATTTTTTTGCAGCATAAGCATCATTTACAAGTTCAATAGATAATTTTTCGCCATACTCAATAGCTGTTTCTTCAATTAATTTTTTACGGAGTGTAACTTCCTTTTGTTCAAAGGCTAAGTGTTGTCCTATGATACCCATCTGTCCCATAATTAAATTCAATTTAATTGCAAATTCCTCTATCTCTTCATAATTATCATTGAATTGAACTTTCTTGACTTTTGCATGTCGCTGTAAGAGCTTTTTCGCATACTCATGCAACTCTTCTTGGGATTGATGGTAATTAAGCTGTGCTTTGCTGTATAAACCACTTAATAATAATAGTAGACTGAGAATAAGTATTTTCATAGGTATAATGTTTTGGTGTTACCCAATATATTACTAATCTTAGTCCTGTTTGTAAATTGCTGTTAATGAGGGTTTTATACATAGTTTACTCCTTCTGTTTTCCATTAAAAGAAACTTTTCCATTCTTTGGAACTATTTTTTTAAGCTTATTATTACTTCATTAACTTCTAACAATCGTTCGTAAGTAAGTAGGTGGACATAATTAGTTATAGAATAATTTAATCAGCCTTTTTGTAGATAGGTTTGCTTCGCAGAGCACTTCGTGGTTTACTTCGTAGAGCCCTTCGGGGTTCAGTATTAAGCATATTTCTTCTCTCAGCTTTTGCCATTGCTGCAAAAGCTGACCAACTTACTTAGGTTTTTAGATTCTAATGAATAAATAGTTTGGACTGTTTTTCTGCATTATTAGATAAGACAGAGTAGATCTGTTCATTATTCATTAAGTCATAGATCTTAATCTTCATTTTTTCTAATTCGTTATAAGGAATCAAATAACCGTTATAACCGTCGGCAATTAGTTCTTTTGGTCCCCCATGAGGAGGAACAATACAAGGAATTTTGTAGTGCAAAGCTTCTAGTATAGTCATCCCAAAGGATTCAATCCAATATGGATAAATAGATAGATTGAGTACCAATTTAGCACGTTGATAAAAAGGATGAACATTGGATTGTGCATCAAAGACTTTCAAATTACTTGGCAAGGCAGTTTCACTAAAATAATTGTTGATGGATTTTTGGTGTGCTGATAAGACAAGTTCAAACTCAAAATCGGGACATTTCTTAGCCAATTCGACAAAGTAATCTATGCCTTTATATTTATTCAAGCTACTCAACATCAGAACAGTATATTTGTGCTGCTTATAGTCTAGGTAAGAGGAAGATTGTTCTAAAAAAGTATTTGATAATTTATTGTATTGCACTTCTATGATAGGACGAGATACTAATAATTTATTCTTACTGTACTCTGAAACATAAATCATCTTACTTGCACAATTGTTGGCGATAAAGAGCATGATTCGCTCTAAAAACTTTGGACGAACATGAGTTTCGTGAATATGATAAATTACTGTTCGAGATAAGAATTTTCCTGCTAAGGCTGCACCAAAAGGCAAAAGTGTATTGACATAAATAGTCATTTCTTTATGTCGCTTAAACAGATATATTATTTTAACAAAAAGAATAAATTGTAGATAGATGATATAAGCGCTCCTCAGATATCTATTTCGATAAGACTTATATGGTATATTATAATAATTTGCATTCAAATCGGATAAGCAACCCTTCTCAGGGTTAGAAGTCAGTATAAAAGATTTAGTATAATATTTTTCATTTGTCTGAATAACTCCAGTCAATACCCTACTACTTCCTGTGTAGTCATTATTTAAGTGAACATATAAAATAGTTTTAGTCATTGTTACAAGTAATTTGGAGGGGAATATAGAGAATAAGTATTATGCTCTTATACTATCAATTAGAATGCCTTTGGTAAGGCAAGAAATTAAAAGCCTAATACTCAGTTAGTTACTGGTTTGATAAGTTGTAGGACTTTATCTTTTTTATAGTTATTTTCCATAGAGTGGACTTTTTCCACCTAAAGGATAGGTGTTTTATGTGTATAGTATTGATTATCAGTTCAATAGTGTTTAGGCAAAGAGCTTGCAGCATTTCTTTTGAACGTTTTCTGTTATTTTACTTACAATGCACCACAAAACTGTACAAACTTATGAAAAATTTATATAAAAATTTATTTTTGCTTATAATACTCTTATCGTTTGTATCTTGTAAGAAAGATATTTTACAGGATAATAATAACAGTAATACAGTAGCAGTAGTAGAGTCGATTTCTATAGATGACCTTATTGTTGCAGACGATTTCGATTACAAAATGAGTAATGAAATTGATTTGAGAATCAAAGTCTTAGATTTGGATGATCAGCCAATTAAGCACATTTTGATCAAAGTCTATTCCAAAGATCCAGCAGAAGGAGGAGAGCTGATTAGCAAGGGACAGACTTTAGAAAACGGTGAATTTAATGTTCGTTTACCCTTGGCAACGTATAAGGATAATTTGTACATTGCAGCTTATGCTGTTGGAATGATCAATACCAAAACGATCAATGTACAAGCAAATGGGATCAACGAGGTGATTTTTGGAGGAAAGCCAGCCAATAGAACCTTCCGAACAGCTTCTCCAGATCGTCCACAGTCTTCTTCTAGATCAACTTCTTCATCACCAGTGTATAACTACATGGGAAGTTATGATACCCAAGGGCTGCCATATTATCTTACGACTCCTGATCAGATAGATGCCACACTAACAAGTGATATCAATGCAAGTTTACCAGAAAACGCACCTGTACCTGTTTATAATCCAGATTATTTGGTTACAGGCAATAATACAACTATTGAGTTAGATGCAGAGGCAGATGTTTGGGTAACATTTGTACATGAGGGAGCTGGCTATCGTAATAGTTTAGCCTATTACACCTATGATCCTACATCTCCACCTACAAGCTCTTCGGATATTGACACTATTCATATTATATTTCCTAATATGTCTTTTGTTGGTAGTGGTGGAAACATGCTCCCAGGAGATAAGGTATATTTAGGAACTTTTCCTGCAGGCACCGGGATAGGTTGGTCTCTAATTGCTAATGGTTGGAGAAGTTATTCTCAATCGGTGGGGCCCGGATACAATATTTTCTATTCTGCTAAGGATCTCAATCCTGAAGCCTTTGCTTCTAATAGACAACATAATGTCATCCTTAATGATGTGAATCGTGATTTATTATTGATTGGTTTTGAGGATATCCATAGGGAACAAAATAGTGATGAAGATTTTAATGATGCTGTATTCTACACGACTGTTAATCCTAAATCTGCGATTTCTAATCTAAGTAATTTTAGACCAGTCACGAATACTGCCCCTGATGCAGATTCGGATGGAGTACCTGATTATAATGATGATTACCCTAATGATCCAGACCGAGCGTTCAATAAGTTTTATCCAAGTGAAAATTCTTATGGTACATTAGTTTTTGAGGATCTGTGGCCAGATAAGGGGGATTATGATTGTAATGATTTGGTGGTTGATTATCGTTTTATGCATGTAACGAATGCTGATAATGAAGTTCTAGAGATGTATAACACTTTGATCGTAAAAGCAATTGGTGCAGCTCAACACAATGGTTTAGGCTTTGAACTGGGAATTACACCAAGTGAAGTTCAGAGCGTCACCGGAAGTAAGATGTATAGAGATTATATTACGCTTGGGGGGAATGGTTGTGAAACAGGACAATCCAATGCCGTCTTTTTTGCTTTTGATGATCCTCATGTGCAGATGTCTCCACCTGTAGGATTTACTGTAAACACAGAAACAGATCAGGTTTATATCACTCCTGATACGACTAACCTAGTGATTACACTGACTGATCCAGTAGATGAGAATACACTGTCATTACCTCCTTATAATCCATTTTTAGTCAAAAATAGAGTACGAGGTGTGGAAATTCATTTGGTAGATTATGCACCAACAGATTTAGCAGATCTAACACTTTTCGGAATGGGGGATGATGATTCAGACGATGCTTCGTCTCGTTATTATAAAACTATTAATAATCTACCTTGGGCTTTACATTTTCCTGATGGATTTGACTACCCTATAGAAGAAGCCAGTATTACACAAGCATATATTTATTTTGCTGCTTGGGCACAATCTAGTGGTGCTGTCTACACAGATTGGTATACAAATATACAGGGGTATCGGCAAACAACAGAGATTTATCAATAAAAAAGTTTAACTACACTATCAATATACTATATAACCGGATTTAAATAAAATGTCATAGGTCAAATTAGTGGCAAAAGGTTTTTGCTCCTCGCCAAAAAGACGACATTTTGTACAACTTTAACTACTCACTACACTATAAGGGTATAATTCGTTACTAGGAGTAAGACAACTGAAGTTCAGATAATCTTGTATTATTTGGGCTTCAGCTTTTTTATGTACTTACTGCTCCCAAATTGGTCATAGCTTCGTTCAAATTACGCAGTAATTTGAACGAAGCCTATCGTCACAAAAAATTATTTAGGTAAATTTTATATCGCTCATCAATTTCCATGTTAAGCTTCCTAGGACTGCTCCAATTATTGGGGCAAGGATATATATCCAGAGTACAGAAATATCGCCTGAAACCACAGCAGGAGATATTGATCGAGCAGGATTCATAGATGCCCCTGTAATAGGTCCTGCAAATAGAGCCTCCAACATAACTGTAAAGCCCACAGCAATCCCTGTAAATGCCTGATTATTCTTATCCTGGCTTACAAATAGGATGACAATCATTAAGAAATATGTTAGGATAATTTCAAGGATAAAGGATTGTTGCCAGCTTCCATGGGGAAGTGTAGCTCCTAAATTATCTTGTGTAGGAAATAAAAATAACAGAATACTTGAGGCTAGAAATGCTCCTAAAATTTGAGCAGAAATATAGCTTAATAGGTATTTCTTATCATATAAGTTGGTTAAGGAAAATGCTATGGAAACAGCTGGATTGATATGAGCACCAGAAATTCCTCCAAAAGCGTAAATCATCGAGGTAACAATTAAGCCAAATGTCATTGCAATTCCAATATGTCCAATGGTACCCCCGCTGACATCATTGATAATGATCGCCCCTGTTCCACAAAAAACTAAAGCAAATGTACCAATTCCCTCAGCAATAAATTTTTTCATAATCAGTGCTATTGTATGTTGTTTTAAATAGCTATCTAACAAGGCGAAAACCCTAAAGGGCTAATCTTGAAAAGTTCAACGAGATTAAATTAAAGCCCTTTATCGAATTTTATCTTATTTCCTATAAGCTTAGCATCTCATTCAAAGGTATGAGACAGCCCACAGCCTAAGCTACAACCACGAGTTTTCTATGACTTATCTAGCAACTACTCGGCAGTTTTCTAATAATTTACTTTTTTTAGTATAAATAACATCTCTCTTCCTATTTCTCGGATTTTTGCATCATATTTTGACTGTTCTAGAGTAGTTCCGTCAAATTCTTTAGGGTCTTCAAATGGTAGAGCTATCCTAAAGTCACAACCTAATACTAGTGGACAGCCTTCATCGGCTTCTGAACAAACCATAATTGCTGCGAAATTACTTTGTGGATTAGGTACTTCTCGGTAGTTTTTCGAAAAAGCTTGATAGGGGAGCATATTATCTGCCCAATTAACTTTGTATACAGGATTTACGGTATCTTGGGTTGTGGTTATCAAAAAACCAAGCCGATGAAAGGCTTTTATTGCATTTTTATGAAATGCTGTCGCTTCAGTTCCTCCAGAATATGTTTCTAATTCAGGTAATTGTAAATAGCTTGCGCCAGCTGCTAGTAAAATTTGTCCCATATGACTCCTTCTAGAGTTATGTGTACAGATTACGACAAGTTTAGGAATCTGTTTTTTGTTAAACTTAGCTGAAATATAGGAACTTAGCTGAGAAAGTTTTTCTTTTCTAGTGTCTGAAATTTGATCAAATTCTTTTTCTATTTCTTGATAGAAATTATGGATGCTTGTTGTTAACATGTTCTACAAATGGTTAAGGAGGTAAGTAGATAGCCACAATTAATTTGTATTTAATTCAAGCAGCCTTTTTGCACTGCACTTTGTTAAAAAGCCTCGTGA
>JAKVCT010000297.1 GCA_022448995.1 Saprospiraceae bacterium | reverse complement strand
CACGAGGCTTTTTAACAAAGTACAGCGCAAAAAGGCTGATTAAATTAAATACAAATTAATTGTGGCTATCTACTTAATTTAAAAAACACAGAAAACGACTAATATATAATGAAGTGGATTATAGTATTCTTAATACTTTCTTGGGGAATATTGGATGTAGCTGCACAGCGCAACTCTCAGCAAAAAGAAGACCTAAACTTAAGTCAAAGATACGACGCACAACTGCGCAAACAATACAGCCACCACAAACCTTACAAGAATAGTTTTGCAATTGTTCGAGACAAAAATTGTAAAATAGGTGTGGTTGACCACCAAGCAAAAGAGATAATTCCTTGTGTATATGATCAAATAGAACAGCTTGGAAAAGACTTATTCAGAGCTAAGAAAAACAATCAAGTAGAGTACTACTGGGGCAGTCAAGTCTTACCTCTTGGGCAACACTATGGTGCCGTCAAAGGTATGGGCAATAATGTAATGGCTGTCGAAGTAGACAAGCGTTGGGGATTAGTCACTACTCAGGGGAAAGGTATTGCACTTATGCAGTATCTAGAAATAGAATCATTTTCTGAAATAGAAGAGACATATATCAAAGTAAAAAAAGGAGGAAAATGGGGGCTTTTAGATTATGAAGGTAAGTCTATTTTACCTACCATGTATGATGATATTCTACCAATATATAGTAATAGTTTTGCTGTTAAACAAAATGGACAATATGAACTAATTACTAGGGGGACTAAGGGAAAACCTAAGGTATATTATCAGAATATTAAGCTTCTGAATGAATATGGAAGTAAATTAGCTTTTGAAAAAGATGGATTATGGGGACTTTTAGAGTTAAATGCTGAAAGTGAGGTGATTACTTTATTAGAGCCTAAGTATAAAGAAATCAAACAGGTTGGGAATGTAGAAGTTGCTATCAAGGTAGAAGAGGGATGGCAACTATGGAACCATAGCGAAAATAATCTGCAAGAGGAGGTTTATAAGGACATCTTAGGAGCACCCAAGGATGAGGTTTTGGCTGTACAAAAAAAAGATGATAGCTGGACACTTCAAAATGTGGATTTTAATAGTGATGATCCTACAGAATTTACTTCTGTACAGTGCTTAACAGATGCTTATTGGCGTTTGGAGACAAAAGAACAGGTCTTTTTTATGAATGCTGAGAATAATTTTCAATTGATCAGTTTTGAATATGAGAAAGTGGATTATTTAGGAGATCACTTTTTCTTGGTAAATAAGGATGGACTAGAGGCTGTAATGGATAATGCTAACAATATGATTTTTAAGTTTTCTGATCAGAAAATAGAAAGCTATGATCAAGGTCTTTTTAAGGTTCGTAGGGAGAATCAAGTCCTGCTACTAGACCGTCAAGGACGGGTAGTTAATTGTGACTAAATCTTTATATATAATCAGCAATCTCGATGAAGAAGAAAAAAAGGAAGATCCAGCAAAGTGTCCGATTCAAAAAAAGACATGTATTTTTTCTGATTTTATTTACGGGCCTATTTGTGATGGGACGGTATGAAATGAAGAAAACACGAATAGAACAACAAGCTTATTTTCAACAATTTGGGATTGAACCTCAATTTGATTGGATAGAAAACCCTGCAGGTCAACTGCATTATACCCAAACTGGATTAGATACAGATAGTGCGATTACCGTAGTGTTTTTACACGGTTCACCTGGCTCTTCTACTGATTTTGAAGCCTTTTTAGCGGATAGTTTATTGATTCAATAAGCTCGACTCATTAGTGTTGACCACCCTGGGTTTGGGCTGAGTGCTTAACATGGAATTGGTTTAGCCTCTTTAGAGCAACAGGCTGATATGTTAAAGCCTTTGATACAGAAATATCAGAAATCGGGGCTGATTCTCGTTGGGCATTCTTGGGGAGGACCATTAGTGGCTCAGATAGCAATGGATTATGGATATGAGACGGACCAGCTCGTTTTTGTAGCAGCTTCCTTATTTGGAGAATTAGAACCTTATGAGTGGTATCGGTCAGTTTTTAAATTTTCTCTAATACGCTGGATGATCCCTCGAACTTTAGTCGCTTCGAATACTGAGCTTTATACTTCTGTAGAACAACTGGATGCTATGCTGCCTAAATGGAAAAATATCCGTCAATCAACAACTATTCTACAGGGTACAAATGATCGTTTAGTGGATCCTAAGAATGGGACTCTTGCCAAAAAACATTTAATCAATACCTCTGCTGAGTTAGTTTGGATTGAGAATGCAGATCATTTTCTACCTTGGTCACATCCAGAGTACATAATCAGGGCTATAGATAAACATCTAGATATCTTGAACTCTTCTGTGAAATAGACAGAAATACATAAGCCTAAACCTTGATCTATTTTCTTTATTTTTTAAATAAAAGTTCAATAAATTATAGGCTTAGTAGCTGAGTCTATGAAACAACTTTGTATATTTGTTGTTGGATTAACCTGATTAGACAATTGATGTCTATTTAAATTATTACAACAAAAATATAAGAAAACAAATGAAAAAACTATTCACACCCCTATGCCTTGCCCTATGTTTAGGTTTGTTCTTAACCTCTTGTGGTGGCGACTCAAGTAATACGGAAGCAGCTCAGAACGATAATTCTACTAATTCAGATAATACTACTGCTACAGCTAACTCTACACCAGCTGGAAATGGAGAATCTATCCGATTGAAGGTAAATCTCAATCAAGGAGATAAAGTAGTTTTTGAAATGACTACTGTCCAAGATATTTCTCAGAGTATGATGGGACAGAGCATGGATATTAAGCAAACTATTGGTATGGGGTATACTATGGAAGTAACCGAGAAGAATGCAGATGTAGCAAGTATTAAGAATACCTATGATTGGATGCAGTACGAAATGGGAGGTGTTCCTGGTATGTCTGGAATGAACTTCGATTCTAGAAAGGATGGTCAGTCTGGAATCATGGCTGATATCATGAGTGGAATGATCGGAAAATCTTTCATGATGGATTTGAATGAGAGTGGTAAGGTCTCTAATGTATCTGGTACAGATGTTATCTTAGAAGCTATGATGGAAGGTGTAAGTGATCCTGCACAAAAAATGCAAATGCGTGCTCAGATGGAACAACAGTTTGGAGAAGAAGCTATGGCAAAGAGCATGGAGCAAATGATGACTCAATATCCAGACAAAGATCTAAAAGTTGGAGATACTTGGACACAAAAAAGTAGTGTAGCATCTGGTTATCCTATGATTGTTGAAACTACTTATACCGTAAAAAGTATCTCTGCTAACGAAGTAGTACTAAATGTTGATGGATCTATTGCTACTGAGGAAGGTGCTACAATGGAGGCTTCTGGAATGTCTATGGAAGTTAATCTTTCTGGAAAACAAGGTGGTGACTTGGTTATTAATGCTGCTAACGGTTTGCCTAAGAGTGCAAAAATGACGCAAGATATCAAAGGTGATATGAAAGCTATGGGACAAGAAATTCCTATGAGTATCAAGTCAACTATTGATATTGTAACTAAATCTTAAGTTCGATATCTTGCGACTACAGACTAACTAAATAAGGTATAGGGATTAGATTCATTTCTTGATAATGAATCCTTGCCAATTACCTGAAAAGTGACTTTTAAAAAATGAACCCAAATCATAATTTGGGTTCATTTTTTTTGGTATTCAAGTTTCATTTTTTTTTCTAAAACAGATGTTAAAGCTTAGGCTAGACAAAAACTACCTATTGATCTTCTACTTTTTTTTTTGTAATTTTAATCTATCTGTATTTTGTAAATGTTTTACAATTAATTGATAACCAGTACTTAATGTTTTGTTTTGTCTAAAAGATATAGTATTACACGCTGCTGATTATCAATTGCAAAAGAATTATGTTTTTTATTTTTTAGCTTTGTTGAGTCTCTTCGAAAAAGAAACAACAAAGTCAAAACCCAAGATATTAACGCAATACATGTATTTTTTAGAGGAAAGAATCGACAAATGAGATTTAGATGTTTTCAAAAAATAAACCCATGTATTGCATATACACACAATCCGCAAATACCTATATTTGCGACCCATTATTGTTGACCAAAACGGATTAGATGCATAGGTACAATTATAACGAAGAAGGACACAATGTGAGAGATATTGTTTTACATTATGAGTCCATGCTCCTTGAGGGCAGTATCGGTTTTTTGGATACTGAGGCATTTTTGCATTTGATAGATTATTATGAAGAAAATAATCAGCTCAACAAAGCATTAGAAGTGATTAGTTATGCTTTAGATCAACATCAATACTCTGCAACTTTTCATTTGCGAAAAGCACAGTTATTGATCGAACAAGATCAGTTAGAACAAGCTACAACCGCTTTGGAAAAGGCAAAAATTTTTGAACCAACCAACACCGATATACTACTTACTGAAGTAGATTTACTCCAACACAATGAACGGTACAATCAAGCATTAGATCTGATAGAATCAATCTACATTGCTGCAGATAGTTCTGACTACCAAGAAATCAGCGTTGTCAAGGCTAATGTCTTAGAAGCCAAGGGGGATTATACTGCTGCATTTGATGCTTGGTGGGAGGTACTTTGGGCAGAACCTCAAAGTGATTTAGCTGCAAGTCGTCTATGGATGTGTACTGAACTGACTCAAGATTATCCAAAAGCTATTCAAAAACATAAGGAACTTCTAGATAAGGATCCTTATGCATACTGGGCTTGGTATAATTTAGGATATGCGTATTCCAAGATTGAAGCCTACGAAAAAGCCATAGAGGCTTATGATTATGCTATTGTTGTCAACGAAGAGTTTGAGTTTGCTTATCGAGATTGTGTAGATTGTTTGTGTGAAATAGAAGATTATCAGGGAGCACTACAATATCTAGAAGATTACAGAGAGCATTTTGAATTAGATGCAACTGTCTTTTATCTTTTTGGAAATTGTTATGAAGGTATGGGGGATTATGCCAAAGCACGGACATATTATGCCAAGGCAGCTCAACAAGAGAGTTTAGATGGTTTGGTGTATTTTCGTATGGGACTTTGTTATGTAAAGCAAGGTTGCTGGAAATTAGCTTGTGCTACCTTAGAAAAGGCACACACATTGGATAAAGAAAACTTGGATTTTGTCTTGGCTTTAGCCCAAGTTCATCAAGAATTAGAAAACACAGAAGAGGTACATAACTTTTATCATAAGGCCTTGGAACTTCAGATTGATTTACCTTCTATTTGGCTAGGTTATATTCGTTTTTTGATTGAACAAGGCGCTTATTTGGTTGCTGCTGAACTAGTTGAAGAAGCGCGAAAATATACAACAAGTTTACAAATTGATTATGCTGAAGCGGCTATCTATTTGTCTGCTGGTAATAGGCAAGAAGGCTTGATTCTGCTAATGCAAGCACTAGTAGAAGATCGGGAAGATTATAAATGTTTATTTGTGGTAGCTCCAGAACTAGAAGACGATGAAGATATTATAGATCTGATTGCTAATACATAGTGGCATAACCGTTTTTTCTTGCAAAAAAGCTTGTGGTATTCTGCTTTCTAACCAAAAATGGCTAAAAAGGGACTATCACAAGCTTTTTTTGTAAGAGTCTGTCTAGGTAGTTTTAGTATTAAATAGGTAGTTTTAGTGTTAAATAAAATTACTGATAATCAATTGTTTACAAAACTAATTTCTTTTTAGAGTTTGAGTAAGTCAGGTGAAAAAATATCCTGTCAAACGTAATAATCAAGACTCAGTTTCGCTAAAAACTTAGCAAAATCTACCCCACTGGATCAAATCTTTATTGCGCTACTTTTGCTTGAACATTATTGCGCACAACAGCAATTGTTAAAAGTAGCTTAAGAAGAGGTTTTCTTAAGACTGAACCAC
>JAKVCT010000296.1 GCA_022448995.1 Saprospiraceae bacterium | reverse complement strand
CAGGGGATTGATCTTGTTCGGCAAATAGTTGGCCAACAACGAAGAGTAGGCTGATTAATAAAAGTGCACGAAAAGAATACATAATTCTGTAATTTTTTTGATTTAATCTTAAGTTAATTACCAAATTGTTCTTGGAAGGGGGATGATCTAAATTATAGACTGAATTATCAAAACGTACATATTTATTCTTTATCTCAAGAACAGATTTGGAACGTGTCTATTGAATAATATGAGAAATAGAGTCTATTATAAATTTAGTACAATTAGGCATTAGCGCTATGCTAACTCTGTAAAGAGGCGTGTTGTAAGGGAGATCAATTTTGTTTTCAGAGCGAAGATCACTTATTTTATTTTAAATTTCGCTATTTATGGTGACTAAGTTAACATAAAATTTTATAAAATTGTGCATTTCATAATAATATGTGTTAAAAATGTTTGAAATCCATATTTATTTTTACTGTTGAGTAGACCGGATAAATATTTATTTGAGATCTTATTTTTCTTTTATTATTATGAACAGTCTGTGTAGTTGTGCTTGCTTAGATTCATAGAGTTAGATGTTTTTCTAATATTTGATAATCACTTTTTTATGTGCTATAGTTGTGTTTGGATAATCAATGGATGATGAACGGCAGAAGTACTCAGTAAAACAAAAGGTTCGAGAATGAATATGTTATAAACCTTATGAAAAAACACAGTTTTGAAAAAGTACAATCCTTTATTTTTTTGGGTTATTGTATGTTTGCCACTCTTACTTTGTTGGTCAGGCGTAACGAATCTCAAGGCACAGTTACCCTTCTTTAGTACAGATACCTTACCTAGAAGTACGTTCAAATTAATAGATATAGATATCCAATATGGACATACATATATTTTTGATTTGGAGATTATGTACGATTCTATTTTTTGGTTGCTTCCTAATAATTTACCACCGGGGTATTATGAAGCTTACTATGAAGGAGATACCAATCAATTAGCACTGACATACTATAGCTATGGCATAAGTAATTATGCTCAGCAATATTATAAATCAGGAGCTATGAAAAGTGATTCTGAATATAATCAAACTGGGCAACGACATGGTGTACATGTCTTGTATAACGAAACAGGTGAGGAAATTTGGTATGCAATCTACAATAAAGGTATCTTAGACTATAAGTATTCCTTAGTTTATGCAAAAAAAAGAAATAGAACCTTACAGGCTTTCCAAGCAGGGGAATTGTTGGGGAAATATAGGTTTATACCTACAGCATCAAGATCTCGGAAAGATTGTATTGAGTTGTTAGAGGAAGGTAAATTTGTTTATTCCTATTCTACTTATGACTGTGATTATTGCAAAGAAGCAAAAGGTAAATGGAAATTAGTAGACAATTATTTATATTTGGAACTTGAAAAAAATAGGGATGCATGGATTTATCCTCAACGAGCCATGATTATTGTAGGGCAAGGGCGATTGCGTAAGTTACAACTTGTAGATCTAAAACCTTGGGGAATAGATTGGTACCATTCAGAGTATTCTAAAGATTAATTTTATGTTAGAGTTAGAACCTTATTACAAAGATATACAAGTTATTTGGGCTGATTTGGATCCCAATATGCACATGCGTCATACGGCATATAGTGATTATGCTACTCACGCTCGTATTTGTTTTTTTGTGGACAAAGGTTACCCTTTGACTAATCTGACAAGGGAAAAAATAGGGCCTGTTTTGTTGCACGAAAGTAGTCGCTATTGGAGAGAAGTAGGAATTCAAGAGCATTTGCGAATCAAGATAGAACTGGAACGGGCTACAGAGGACTATTCTCATTATACGATTCGACATACATTTATTAAAAATAATAAAAAACGGGCAGCTAGAGTCGTTATTGATGGTGCCTGGATGGATTTGCAGACTAGGCAATTAATCACTCCTCCTGATCTACTCATCAAAAAGGTGTTGGATGTGATGCCCAAAACAAAGGATTTTGAGATAGTGGGGCGCAGAACATATATTTTTCTATAAAGAAATAATAGTTCGTTGATTTTTTAACCATTGATAATTAGGGTGATTAGCTTCGCAGAGCCCTTCAGGGTTTTCGTTGTTCTTTGTTGCTGACAACCCATATAGTCCGCCTCATCCAGTTGGGTAGATTTTGCTAAGTTTTTAGCGAAACTGAGTCTTGATTATTACGTTTGATAGGACATTTTTTTACGTGATTTATCCAAACTCTAAAAAGAAGTAAATTTCTTTTCTATAAATATCTATAGCTTGTTGATTATCAAGTTATTTATCTAATACTGAACCTCCCTAATTAGGGGCTTTACTAAAATTGAATATTTCTGTGTATTATGTTAATTATCAGTGTTTTATGAAAAACCTACAAGCTAAGAACAAAATAGACCCCGTAGATTTTAAACTACGAGGTCTATTGCTTTATTTTTACTTAACTTGCTTACCTCGTTTGAAACGAGTATTAGCTTTATCCCAAGTCAACTCCACATATTTATAACGTTGATTAAGCATGATTTCATTCAGACCACAATCCGAAGCAGGTTCATCTTTACAGGACTGCTCTTTCACTTTCAGAGGATGTTCTATTAGACGAAGTTCAACCGTTGTGCCATGTTGAGGAAGTTTAATACTATAAGCCATTTGCGCTTCATAATTATTATCCATATCACCTAACTCAGCATAAGTGAAATCTACATAGTTGTAAGAAGGCATTACTTCACTTGTTACATTTTTCCAACCAGAGCTGCTTGATTTCCAAAACTCAAAATCTGAGTCAACAAACATTCCGTCAAACATAGACTCTGAAATACCCACCAATTCTCGTCCATCTACTGTTCTAAATAAGACTACTTGTACAGTCACTGTTCCACCGCCTGTTCCATCATCTTGAATTTCTATATAACCATTTTTGTAATCCACAGTAGGGGTAATTGAATACTCTGCAGAAGAGTAGGAGAGCCATTCATTTCCCTTTTTTTCGAGCGGATAAGCGTTTAAGGTTGAGTTGTATTTTTGTAATGCTCTGTAAGATTCTACCACATTGCGTTGAGCAAATAAACAGTGGCCAATTAATAAAAAGAGAGTTAATGGAAATAGTTGTTTAACCATAATTTATTATTGTTTGTATTTAGGAGGTAATGATTGAATATCGTCATTATTAGTTGTCTTGGTATCATATTTAGCTAGTTCCTTGTCAATATCCACATCTAGTATAGTTGCATCAATATCTATAGTTTCTCGGTCATCTGTTTTTGCCTTATCTTTTTTCTTTTTATTCGGATTAAAATCTGACTTTCTAAAATCCCAAATTGTCTTCAAGAACAAGAAAGCTACAAATGGAGTGAAAGCTAAGAAACCACCTAAGGTAGCACCTACCCCCAACCAAGTATTCTTTTTGTACAAACCTACTAATCTGTTGAATAGTTTAAGGAGAATTCTCCAGTTGATAGCTACGACTAGTATACTCAAGGCGGATAAGATATACCAAATAAAAGGCATGATATAATTCAGGATTAAAAATATACCAACGCCTACCGCTGTAACAACGACAGCGAGCTGTACATATTGTGTACTCTTGGAATTGTCAGGTTGCTCTTCATTTAATTTTGCCATGATGATTATATATATCTTTATTTATCAATTTACTGATTGAAACCGTTTATACGGTAAAATGTCGTGCTTGTTTTAACAAGCCAACAAAAACTTAAGTTCTAAGCTTTTAGATGTTTTCGACGAACAGTAGTCACAAAATAAGAAAATAATGGAATTATTAAGTAGTGAATATTATTATTAATAATCTAAACAATTAAATAAAATACAGAAGAAGTTCTTTATCTTGCAGGTGATCTATTAACGCTATTTGGAGTTCGTAATCCTTAGTTGCTATTAGATATCTTAACTTATTTTTTAATCAAAAACTTTTCATAATCAATTATGATTAACATTACTTTGCCCGATGGCAGCATTCGTAAGTATGAGTCGGGAACAACTGGACTAGAAGTCGCAAAATCTATTAGTGAAGGATTAGCGCGCAATGTCTTAGCCGTAAAGGTAGACGAGGAAATTTGGGATGCTTCGCGCCCAATTGAGAACGATGTACATCTTCGTTTATTGACCTCAAGAGATACCGAAGGGATGATGACCTTTTGGCATTCTAGTGCACACTTGATGGCAGAAGCCTTAGAGGCATTATATCCAAATGTGAAGTTTGGAATTGGTCCAGCAATTGAGACGGGATTCTATTATGATATTGACTTGGGCGATCAAGTTTTATCGAAGAATGACTTGGAGAAGATCGAAAAGAAGATGATAGAATTGGCACGTCAGAAAAATGAGTATGTTCGTAAGCCAATGCCAAAGGCAGAAGCGATTGCTTATTTTGAAGAAAAAGGAGATGAGTATAAATTAGAATTATTAGAAGGTCTAGAAGATGGTTCTATTACATTTTATCAGCAAGGTGGTTTTGTAGACCTATGTCGTGGACCTCACATTCCACACACAGGTCTGATCAAAGCAGTTAAATTATTGAACGTGGCTGGTGCTTATTGGCGTGGCGACGAGACGCGTGCGCAAATGACACGTATCTATGGAGTAAGTTTCCCGAAAGCAAAAGAATTGAAGGAACATTTACGCTTATTAGAAGAAGCCAAGAAGCGTGATCACCGTAAATTGGGTAAAGAATTAGAGCTGTTCATGTTTTCAGAGCGTGTAGGAGCAGGTTTACCAATCTGGTTGCCCAAAGGAACAGCTTTGCGCAATCGTTTGAAGGACTTTTTAACAAAAGAACAAGCAAAGAGAGGTTATCAATTGGTATCTACACCACATATTGGTAACAAACATTTGTATGTAACTTCTGGACACTATGAAAAATACGGTGAAGATAGTTTCCAATCCATTTCTACACCAAGAGAAGGTGAGGAATTCATGTTGAAACCAATGAATTGCCCGCATCACTGCGAAATTTATGCACATCGCCCACATTCTTACAAGGAGTTACCAATGCGTATTGCTGAATTTGGTACCGTGTATCGTTATGAGCAGAGTGGAGAGCTGCACGGATTATCGCGTGTGCGTGGTTTTACACAAGATGATGCACATATTTTCTGTACACCCGATCAGTTAAAGTCAGAATTTCTAGATGTATTGGATTTGACCTTGATGGTTTTCAAGAAAATGGGTTTCAGTGATTTTACAGCTCAAATTTCATTGAGAGATCCTGAAAAACCTGAAAAATACATTGGCTCTACCGAGAATTGGGATGCAGCAGAGAAAGCAATCATTGAGGCAACTCAAGAAGTAGGTCTAACAACGGTTACAGAACTAGGTGAGGCAGCTTTTTATGGTCCTAAATTGGACTTTATGGTGAAGGATGCCTTGAAACGTTCTTGGCAGTTGGGTACGATTCAGGTAGATTACAACTTACCAGAGCGTTTTGATCTAGAATATACGGGTTCTGACAACACCACACACCGCCCAGTGATGATTCACCGTGCACCGTTTGGTTCATTGGAGCGTTTTATTTCGGTGTTGATTGAGCACACTGCAGGTAAATTCCCATTATGGCTAATTCCTGATCAATATGCTATCATTCCTGTATCGGATAAGTATGTTGAATATGCTGAAAAGGTGAAAGCAGAGTTTGAAGCGCAGGATATTCGTGGTTTTGTGGATGGTCGTAATGAAACGGTGAAGCGTAAAATCCGTGATGCAGAGGTCAAGCGTGTTCCAATTATGTTGATCGTGGGTGAAAAAGAGGTAGAAAGTGGTAAAGTTTCTGTGCGTCTGCAAGGAAAAGAGGATGGCGATAAAGGGGCAATGACTACTGGTGACTTTGTTACATTCTTTAAGCAATTGTTAGAAGAAGAATAATATTAATTACTGTTATTTCTTAACAGCAGCTCGATATGACGAAAAAGTCTCAACTCTGTCAGAAGGTTGAGACTTTTTATTTAAAAAATCCAAAAAATAATTATGAGAATAATAGTTTTCCTGTTGATTGTATTAGTAGCCTGTGCCCCTCCTAATCACACTTCAGATGTTAAAAAAGAATCTATCAAAAGTAAAGAAGCTGAATTTAAATCATTGTACAAAGAATATTTGAGATCCTTCAGAGAG
>JAKVCT010000295.1 GCA_022448995.1 Saprospiraceae bacterium | reverse complement strand
TAATTCCTAAGAATTAACAAGTGACCAATTATAAAATAAGGGAGTCCTAGATCTTTTGGTCACCTTTTGCAGCAATGCAAAAGGTGAGGGAAGAAACATCCATAATACTGAACCTCCCTATTCTATAACTAATTATGTCCATTTACTTACTTACCAACTCCAGCTTAAATTAATGCACAGTCTTCTTCACTCTTTTATTCCTCTATACAATCAGTTATTTACAGTAGGAACTAGCTTATCATTTTACAATAAACACACAGAAAATTACACATTAGGTTTTAGGTCTTTTTTTCTTGAGTAAGTAGCTCTGCCAAAACGAAGATACTTCCCCCGACAAAAATTAAATCATCTTTGTGAGCAGCTTCTTGAGCTGCATCAAAAGCAGCTTGTACAGAGGAATATGCCAGCCCTTCTATTCCAAACGCCCTTGCCTTTTCAATCAAGGCTTCTGTTTTCAAACCTCTAGGTTGATTGGGTTTGCAGAAATAATAGTGAGCATTCTTGGGCAATAAAGGAAAAATCAGAGATAAGTCCTTCTCTCTCGAGAAGCCTAAAACTAGATGTAAGGTCTGATAATTGATCTGCTTGAACCCATCTATGACATATTGTATTCCCTCTGCATTGTGTGCAGAATCCGCAATGATCAAAGGTTTTTCTCCGAGTTGCTGCCATCTTCCCATAATATTACTCAGTGCCACTACATTGCGACAAGCTAATAAAACATCTTCTTGAGAAATCGACCAGGATATTTTTTTGAGTTGTTCTATAGTGCAGAGTGCTGCTCGTAAGTTATGTCTTTGGTAATCGCCTTTTAGTTCAAAAACTAGATCTGAATAAAGCTGTTCTCCTGTTTTGGAAGATATATGATAGTGTGCACCTACTGCATCTTTATGCAACAGTTTTATGTTCATGAGTTCTTCTGAAAAGAGAATTGGAGCATTCATTTCTGCTGCTTTTTTCAGAAAGACAGGACTTGTTTCTTCATGTTGTTCGCCAATGATAACAGGTGTTTGTTTCTTAATAATCCCTGCCTTCTCTCCTGCTATCAGGGCTAAACTATCTCCCAAAACCTCCTTGTGATCATAACCAATGTTGGTGATTACAGATACTAAAGGGTTGATAATATTGGTAGAATCAAAATTTCCACCTAAACCTACTTCTATTATAGCAATATCCACCTTATGTTTTTGGAAACTATGAAAAGCCATCGCCACAGTGATCTCAAAAAAAGAAGGTTGAATTTTTTGTATAATTTCTTGATTTTCAGAAACAAAATCAACAACATCCTCTTGAGGCAGTAGCTCTCCATTAATCTTAATCCGTTCTCTAAAATCTATATAGTGTGGTGATGTATATAGACCTACTTTATAGCCTGCTTGCTTCAATATAGCCATTACAATATGTGCTGTAGATCCTTTTCCGTTAGTTCCTCCAATGTGTACTGTTGGATAATTATTTTGAGGATGACCTAAGGCTGTACATAATAATGTAATTCCTTCTAGAGTTTTTCTTAGAGCTTTGTTGCCTGTTCGTTGAAACATCGGCAATTGATTATATAAGTAGTCAATTGTTGCTTGGTAATCTTTCATCAGGAAATAGAAGTTGTTTGAAAATTAGATTTGATGTGTAAATCCTCCGTCAAAAAAATATCATAAAATTTATGTTACAGAGCACCAAGTACTAAGTAAAAAAACTTTTATCTTGTTTTGTAATAATTCCTTGATTTTTTGCGCTGTAAGTTACTTCAAAGTTCTTATTTCTTAGAAGAGCTACATGAACCTTTCTTAAATAGAGTTTATTACGAATGGAGTTGTATGCAAAACTATTCGTAATAAACTCTAATAATAAGAGCATGTCTAAATTATCTTTTGGGTTCTCAGAAAAATCCTGTGGTAATAGGCAAATATTATTTATTTTCATAGTGGTGAGTCAAGCTCGAAGCACTACGTGGCTCTTACTGCTTGATCAGCATGCTTTTATAAAACTCAATCAATTTTGCACATCCTTTTAATTATCAACTATTTACAAGCCCTAAAAGGCTCTACAAAATTAAAACCTACGAACTATTGTATCCATGAAAATACCATTCAGATTTATCTTCATACATTTAGCATTTATGGCTTTTTATTCCACTCTGTTTGCTCAAAAAAATAAAGGCCAAGGTACTAGTATGGATGAATATTATTATGCAACTCGAATTTATGCAAGCCAGATTCAAAATGGAGAATCTCCCTACAAAGAAGGTTATACCATCAAGCATATGTATACATATAAAAGTCCTGTTTATATTTCCTCTAGTAGCTTGACTGTAGATTTTATTGGAATTTTTAAGGATGGGTTTTCTGCTCCAAAAGCAACCATTGCCATAGCAAATCAAAATAGCTCAAAACCGCAGTATATATGTATTCCACATCCTAAAACTTCGATTGAAATCCGTAGAATTTGTGATCAAACAGTAGTAGATTTACCAGAATATAGAATTAATCTGTATTATTTAGCTCTGCAAGAGTTTTATACACAACAAAGTATCTTGTATTACAAAATCAAGAATAACTAACTTTAGTTTTTTCATTTTTTGTTAGAACCCCGAAGGGCTCAACGCGGTTAAAATTAAAAAATCAACGAACTATCATATTATGGTGCATTGATATTTTTATGACAACGCATTAAAATACACTGCTGCAATTTGATATATTTACACTGATACAAAATCAAAAACGGTGGTGCATTGATATTTTTATGACTTACTCAAATTCTGAGTAACTTATTCTAGATACCTTACGTATTTTACATTGTAAGTAGGTGGACATAATTAATCTGTAGTTAACCCCGAAGGAGTTAACTACGCTGGGTCCTTTGCCAATAAAATATTCAGCTTGTTCGGAATTATTAATGCACAAAATGATCTACTTGAATATACTGGCATTTTTTATGTAGGGTGGATTGTATTCAATCTAAGAGCCTAATTCTCAAACAACTCCTACTTAAATCCGTTTATGAATTTTCAATAGTCCATGAAAGGTTAATTTTACTATGCCTTTCAAGGTTTATAAGAAAACACACTATCATGATAAACTTTATTTAAAAAATAAAAAGCTATCACTTCTTATGAAAAAGTTTAATTTCATCTTTATTCTAGCCCTTTTAGCAGGAATTGGTTTATCCTTTACCTCTGTTAATAATTTTACGACAACTAAAACTGAATTCAACGTCAGTGATGGAAACTGGATGACTAATTTTTATCGTCAAGACTTGTTGGATGATAACAATAAGGTCAGTGCAGAAGAAGTTCAGAAATTTCTTGATGAAAATCTTGTCAAACCTGTTTTCGAATGTATGAATGAACACAGTGATCTTTTTATGACTAAATGCTACACTAGATTGACTGCAGACTTAAAAAGTGAGGATAAGGAATTTGATATTCGCTACACTATCGAGGCAGAATTGATCCTAACAGAGTGTTCTCGACCTGAGCGTATGGCAGTCTTACGTATTGACTATCTAAATAAGGTAATTAGGGTAAAAGAATCTTTCCGCTCACCAATGGTGACTCATGAAGAGTATGTTCGTGACATCTGTGCTTATTATGAAGAAAATAGTACAAAGATTCCATTCCCAAGTATTGAGGAAGAAAAGGAAGAGGATCAAGATAAGAAATAAAAATTCTGAATGATACTATGTTCTTGTAGAATAAGTAGTGAGGTTTGCTTCGCAGAGCACTTCAGCTGTTTCAGCATTTAAATAACCCACTGATAATTAGGGAGGTTCAGTATTAGATAAAAACCTTGATAATCAATAAGCTACAGATGTTTATTGATTATCAGGTCATTTGTCTAATATTAAACATCCCTAGGATAAAGAATATCAAAAAACAACTTTCTTTAATGCCTCAACATCTTCACCCAAAAAGTCTAAATCTGTTGCTTTGAGATACTTCTGAATCAACTTTTTATATTTACTTGACAAACCTTGAGCCTTATTGACATTTAGAGCAACATTTTTCGCTTTTCGTGTTTGAGGTTCTAACTCAATTGCATTGCCATTAAGGGTCAATATTGCATTATAACTAGAGGAACCATCCAATGGAATAATCTCAATTTCTAGTTCATCTCCGTCTTCTTCTACAATACGATAAACCGCAGCTAGAGATCGTTTTTCGATTGGATTAATCAAGATCAAGCCCTTTGCAGTTAAGATCAAAGCTGTATCTGCTAAACTTTCTAGAAGTTTTTTAGCGAGCTCTTCCGGAATTCCTGCTCCTAGTTTATTCTTATAGATATCAAAGGAACAGAAGCTTCCAAAATAAGGTTTCAACCTTTCGTTTTCTGCATTAGCAGCAATAAGATCTGCGTATTTAGCCAACAAAGTCTTTTCTTGTTTGGCCAGCTCCTCCCCAAAATGCTCGTAAGCATAATCCTTAGCTTGACGGTGTCCCAATTTGTGGGCTTGCATAGCTGCCTTAAAAGCTTGTGCAGTATTCCCTTCCTTTTGGAGAACTTGTGCTAAACCAAAGTAGGCATCTGCTGCATAAACCTCATCTTTCATCAGCTTTTTATACAATTTCTTGCTCCCCTCAACATCACCTAAATCTAGACGCATATGGGCTTCTTGTAAGAATAAATCCATTTTCGCCAATTCAGATACATAGGTACTGGCTTGACGCAAATCTTTGATTGCCTCTTTTATATTACCCATTTGCTGATGTACTTTTGCACGCTCGATATAGACATCAGCATCTGTTGCATCCTGTGCTAACATAGTCGCAAAAATTGCTAAAGCTTCTTCGTATTTTTCTTGTCCCACCAAACTCAATGCTAATACTCCATACAGTGAAGTATTGTACTGATCGCCTAGTTTTTCTTTTATGAACAAGAAACGTTCTTCAGCCTCTGCATAGCGTTCCTTATCTAATAGATAGTTTCCTAGACTCATAATATGATCTAGATTATCTGTCGCAAAATCAATCAACTGTTGATAAGCAGCTAAGACTAAATCACTGTCCTCTAGTGCTAAGGTAGCATTCAGTTGTAAGATCAAAGCATCTTCTGTAAGCTCTTGTTCCAATATAGCTTTGATATCTTCCAAAGCTGCTTTTGGGTTGCCTAGATTTTCATACGCAATTGCTCTCCAACGTAACAATTCGGTATTTTCAGCTCGAATCCTAAGTGCTTGATCTAAATATTCTAAGGCTTGCTCATAATCACTTGCCTCATTCATAGCATAACGAGCCAAACCAGCCAAAGCTAATATATTTTCGGTATCTATATCTAGAGTTTTGCTATACAATAAACGCGCATTGTCCCACTCTTGCTGAGTTTCTTTGAAATGTGCTAAACGCAAGATATAAGCGACATTGCTTGCTTCTAGTTCAATTGCTTTAGCAATACAAATCTCTGCATTTTGGTATTTTTCTTTCAACCAGTTAGCCTCAGCTAAAAAATAATATCCATATGCAGCTGTTGGTGTTGTTACTACAGCCTCACGAGCTAAATCTTCTAGTAAATTAGCATTTTTATTGTGAAATGCGGCTTCTAGATTTTGTAATAATTCTTGAGTTTCCATCTTATAATTAATTCTTAAATAACTACTTAAGTAGTCAACTTCATTGTGCTGCAATCCAAAATTCCCCATTCACATCCTCAAAAGTATAAGTAACATACTTTAATGAATCTATCGCTCTGGATTCTATTGGCTCAAAAGTAAGTTCTATTATTTCGCCCTTGCTTAGATTTTCTAAGACTTCATTCGAATTCAATCCAACAGGAACAGTTAGACTAATTTGTTTAGTTTGGGTTGCCCCTTGCAGTACTTTGATGACCTCCATTCTGTAGATAAAGCCATATCCAATTCCAAATATTTCTTGGACAACTAAGCGAAGTTTCAATTGTTTCTTTAGACTTGTTGTTATAGCTTGAGTATTAGCAGCATCTCTATTTTGACATGATGCGAATAAACATAGACTTAAGACTAAACTTATCCAAAAGTTCCACATTTATTTTAGAGTATTTATAGGCAGGTCCTCGTAACATATCAAAAGCATGATTGATAAGTAGGTGGACATAATTAATTTTATAATAATTCACAAGAATTTTTGATGCTGGACGAGGCGAAAAACGTAGGGA
>JAKVCT010000294.1 GCA_022448995.1 Saprospiraceae bacterium | reverse complement strand
TGGATTTGTAAAATAAATAGATGGGTTTTGCATCGCCCAGTTATAAGCCGCTTGTGAAGCATTGAGCAATGTAGTACTGTAGCCGGGTAACTCAGCTTCATAATCTGCAAATACTCTAGCAGCAATTGCCATAACTGCAGCAAAGTTTAGAGAAGCTGCTGTGCTTTTTTGTACTACATACCTATCGAAGCTATAACTTTCTGGCATTACAATGCCAGAAAAGTTCAAGCCAGTTAGCTTATGGTATACACCTCCGTCTGATACTTCTTGCATTGTTAACATCCAATCTAAATTCCATTTGATTTCATCTAAGATATCAGGAAGATCTCCACCAGTTTCGGGTATATTAATAGTTTTTGATAAATAATAGTCCTCGAAATGTTCAAAAGCAGCTAAAAGTGTATACGTAGAAATCCCACTGTTAACTATATACTTATTGTAATCACCTGCATCATACCATCCTTTGGGGCAGGAAATAATAGTTCCTTGAGGTCGATCAGCGGAAGAAGCAGAACTGTGAATGTATACTGTATCATCGGGGTGTCCCATATTTCTGGCAAAGACACCACCATTGGCTGAAGAAATAGAGGAGGATGCTCTATTGTAATAATAATATTTGAGAGAAGCTTCGGAAAGTGAGGCATAAACATCAGTTCCAATAGTAAAATTAATCTCTAATTCGTCAGTCTCAAACTTATATACTCCTGAATTTGTAATAGAAGAGACATCCACTCTCGATACATACTCATTACCATCATTCCAATAATTAACAGTTTCGGAGATTCCACTTAACAGAACATTATTATTGGTATCAAGAACCTGAAAGTTTTTAGGAGAAAAGTTATTTGCAGCAACTAAATTTATGTATTTATTCTTGTTTGGAAAATAACCAATCTGATTATATCTGATTTCATAATCAACAATAGTCTCTAGAGATTCTCCAATTGAAATCCACTCAATTTCTATATTTCCATTATATCCGCCACTACCAGGATCCAAGAAAAACATGAGTCCTGATAATTGAGTACTATCAACCATACAGGGACCTGGATTGCAAGGACCTCCGTATCCACCATCTATAAATTTATCTGTATAATCAATTTCAAATATTTGGTAATTAGAACTGGTATTTATAGAAGATGGTGTTGCATTTGTTACATATCCATTGATGTCAACAAAATCAATCCTTAGTTCTGTAGAATTTGTAGCTTTAACCTTAATGTATAATTTGGGATTGGAGGAAGCATCTACATTTATATTGGTACTGCTAGAATGAAAGGAGTAGGTCAAAGCTTCCCAAGCACTAGAAGTTCCGTTACCACTGATTTGTAGTGTATTATTGTTTATCGAAGTACTCAATGAAGAGGTACTTGTAAAATTGTTCACTCCTTGATCAAATTCCTCACTGTAAATAACTTGTGAAAAACAGTTCAGAGAGATGAGTAGCATTATAATAAAGAATATCTTGGTTTTCATACTTATGACTTTAATTAATCATGATCATAAAATTAGTATTGTATAATAAAGATTATTTCATAGGAGAATTGCCCTATAAGATAAACTTCTCTAGAGGATACGGACCTCCATCTAAAGCGTAGACATTAATTGTGTCGAGCCTTTTGAGATTAGCCTTGAACGAGTAAGATATTTATTTAGAAATGTTTTAATATTTATATTACAGAGTGATTAGTTCGTTGCTAACTCAACTACTTAAGCCTTAGAGCTTCGCTTCTAATTGTTTGATTGATTCTTCAAAATCATTGGAATCTGTACTGCGCAGAGTAATCGAAAACACTTTTTGTATGATAAAAAAGTTGAGTAGATACTGAGTTAAATAATAGTTTGGAAAATTAGGAGCTTCAATTTTATACTTAATCTGGATAATTCTTGCTTGCTTATTACTAAAAAACTTGCCTTCTAGACGTCTCATACTAGTTTTAGGATTTTGCATAGCTAATCCCTTGCTGATATCCTTATCGAGATAAGCCATGTAGTAATTTGCATCATGCTTATGAAAATCAATAAACGGATAAGAATCAATAAAAATATCATTTTCAAAGTTGCTACTATCCTCCAAGATAATGGATTGTTTATCCCCTTCCCCCTTATCAAGTACCTTTAACTTGTGCTGAGCATCTTGTACACGTCGAGGTGTTTGATTATGAGCATCGTTGATTATTTTCCTAAGACTTTCTGTATTTACAGGTCGAAAAACATCTGGAAGTTCAAGACTTGATTTGATAAAATGAATAGGATATTTAGCATATGTAGTAACCGGTTTGACCTCTTTTTTAACAGGAGTAACCGCTTTTGCAGTGGGAGGTTTTTTAGTTGGTTCTTCTTGGCAAGCAGTTAGTAAGAAAGAAGACAAAAAAATCACTAGAAATTGTTGCATGTTCATAAAAGTTATGGCTCTTTGGTAAATCTTGTGAAAAATATTTTTATATAAAAAATGGATTCATGTAATGATGGTCTTTAGTTTCGTTGAGCCCTTCGTAGTTTTCGCCTTGTTCAGTATTGAAAACCCTGAAAGGCTCTGCGAAACTAAAAACCTACGAACTATTGGAGTACTAAACAGCTAATTTACTTCAGAACAGTTACTTTCTTTGTTTTAGTCTGTTGTCCATTGATAATATGTAAAATATATTGTCCATTATAAAGCGTCTCTACATCCAAGTACCAGATTGTACTACCTTGGTTTAGTCTAGATTCACGTATTAATCGTCCTGTAAGATCGTACAGTTTCAAGTCAACACTCTCCTTGAGTAAGCCCTTCGCTTGAATGGCAATAAAATCACTACTAGGATTAGGAAATATATTAAAATCTAACATTTCAAATTCCTGAGGATTAATAGAAGTGGTTGCAGGAGTGTAGGTAGTTGTACTTTCTGAAATATTCATTACCAAACCACCAGTAGGGTCACCATAGTATTGAGGACCAATTGCATAAGGATATGCTGAATTCCAATTCTCATCTACAGTGGCAAAGTAGGCATAAGTTCCACTAGGATATTCGGGAGTAACAGAGAAACGACCATTGTGCTCATCCAAATATTCAGGATCACTATTAGCAACATATTCATAATCTTCTTGGTACTGTCCCAAAGGATAAGTAGTACTAACATCAGGGCCATCAGTAACATCAGTCCCATCTGCATAATGTGTCCGAACAGTGATATTTCTTAGAGAATAGGAGGATCGCATACGTACAATACCACCTGTACCGTCTGTATTTTTATATGCATAGGCACCATAGATAGGATAGCCATCTCGAGCATAACCAATCAAGGGGGAATGTGCTGTAGAATCTATAGCATATAAGGCATCTGCATCATAAAGATTACAAATCGAAGAAACTACATTCAGATCTAGATCAAAAGCACTTGGGTTCTGATGATGATGGTAATTTCCCATAGCAGGGTGTCCCTTTGAGCAGTCAAAGCCTTCCCGCTCAGCTATAATAGCATCTCGATTCCAGACTCCATCACCTTGCCCACCAAGTGGTCCTCCTGCTTCTTGCCCTGAGCTAGAGTTGTAGGATGCTCCATCTGAAAAATTAAATAGGGCAACTCCATTGATAAAATAACCTATAGTTCCTAGATCTGTATTACTTGGATTACTGCTAGCACTTGGATTCAAGGGAATTCTAGCAATCAAATCTTGATCTTCTGCTTGAGACGGATTTCCATCCAAAAAAGGACCTGTAGGATAGGCCGGTATCCCACCTGTGTGAAAATAGACCCAATCGCTGGAGTATTCAACACTCTGAACATTGGCTAAAGTAGTTATTTGAGTGAGATCAGAACTTCCTGAAGAGTAATAACTCCCATAAGTCGTATTGTTTTGTAACCAAGAGGTCACTGCTGGATCAGTACTCATGGGAGAATTTTGAGCATAAACTTGCCCGACTAAACCCAAAGCTAAGAGGCTAAAAAATTGATTTTTCATAGCAAAAATAATTTTAGATTCGGATACATTACCTGTTAACACTACAAAGTAAGTATCCTAAGTTTAGTAAAATAGTAGGGTATGAAAACGAACACGAAATAATCTAAAGAATGCTGAAAAGTATTTATTCTATCTCTTTGTATAAATTCTATTGTTTTATCTTGTCTTTCTTTTCCTGCAACACATAACGGGGATACGCAAAATCAGGATTTGATAAAAAGTCCTTATCACTCAACGTCAATAAAAATGCAACTAGGTCTACTTTCTCATGATTACTCAGTTGAATACCTTTTCGCAGTTCTGCTGCCAAGGTTGGACTTTCTTGAATTCCACCATCTGTATAATGTGAAACAGTTTGGTATAAGGATTTGAACCGTCCATCATGCATATAAGGTGAAGAATACTTGATATTGCGCAAGGTTGGAATCTTAAACATCAAAGAATCTTTACCTTGTTTCGTTATACGATAACGGCCAAAATCCATCAAAAGACTATCCACAGTTAGTCCATTGTTAGCAAAGTCACCAGTAGTAAACAAAGGTTCTTGATGGCAACTATTGCAATGTTGTTGAAAAATTTGGTAGCCATTAGCTTCCTGTACTGTAAAGCTATCTTGTTTAGCCATTACCTTATCATATTTAGAGTTGCTAGAGACCAAACTGAGCTGAAACTGAGCCATGGCCTTGAGCAGATGTTCACCTGTAATTTTACGTTCACCAAAAACCTTTGCAAAAAGATCTGGATAGGTAGAACTAGCTTCTAATTTCCGAATAATATTATTGAGGTCTTCACCCATTTCTGCATCATCGTGTATGGGGGCTAGTGCTTGTAATTCTATATTGTGGATAGCACCATCCCACATAAAATGTTTATTCCAAGCTAGATTGATCAATACTGGAGAATTCCTAAATCCAATACTATCATTTATACCATGGCTTAGCGCATGATCTGTATGTGTAAATGCAGTATAGGACAGATGACAAGACGAACAAGAAATGGTATTATCTCGAGATAAGATCGGATCATAAAATAAACGTCTACCTAGCTCTATCTTTTCTTTAGTCAGTGGATTAGCTTCAAAATCATACTTGGGGGATACCCAATGTGAAGGATACGTTAGCGTAACGACCTCTTGATTTTTGTGAATTCCAAATGCCAGTAGCAATATTGAAAAGATAAAGTAAACGATATATATTTTATTATGCTGTACCAATTACTCTGTTTTTGCTGTGGTGAATAATTCGCTGACTAGTTTTGACATAACAACTGCTTTTTCACTTGGTGACATAATCGAATATTGAGTCGCCCAATCATTTTTATCTAAAAGTTGATCTAAATTCAAATGGATTTGAATATTATCTGTGCTTGCACAGGCAAGCTGAATTATTTGTGCATTATAAAAAGGAGCTTGATAGCCTCCTAAATGAAACTGAAAGGCATGAGGAGCTTGAGGAATCAACTGATGAGTGCCTTCTAGCTTTAGGTTGATATAACCACTTTGCCAAGACCAATACATTCCTTGAGTAGGATCTAAGTCACCTCCCATAACACCTGCTTCATGTGTTTGCTCATCAATGCCTAATACAAAACGGATTTCATCAAAAACTAGGTCTTGACTTGTATTTAGATTAAATTGACAAGATTTTGCATCTGCCCAATCTACTAGATGGTAACTCTCAATTTCGCTGAAAACAACTTCTCCTTGTTTATAAAATTCTAGGTTGCTGATGTAAAATCGAAGAACATCTATTTGTAGACGATTGGAATTATATGTATAACTATTATTCAGTTTCAAGGGCGTTTGCTGATACTTAACCTTAAATTGGATACTCGTGGATTGAGCAGCTATTATTCCTTGACCACAGAATAGGAAATAGATAAATAAGTATATAAATCTAAACATATTTTGTTGTTTAAGTAGAGTGTGTAATGTAGCGAGTTACTTACTTAAGTAGACTGCATCAAAGTAAAAGTTGGTGAAGGATAAAAGGAAAAGAGCTTTTGAGATCAGAATCTAGCATTAAGAATTTACCAAAAAGTTTTTCTAGGAGTATTCTGGCTTCTTTGCTGAATTCTATATTAATTTACGAAAATTACAATATATTCACAAGTGTTCTTCAATAAATAGATCAAAAAAATCAATAAAAATAGAAATTTTCTAAGCAAAAATAGGTAGTTGATAGTATTGAAGTCTGGAAGAACCCGTGTTGAGATAGGATTTAACTTTAATTTAGTTGGAGTGGTATGCCGT
>JAKVCT010000293.1 GCA_022448995.1 Saprospiraceae bacterium | reverse complement strand
TTACAGAAGATGATTATTGGGAGCTTGTTGAGTCAGATTAGCAACCTTCTCTAACCGAGCTTTATTTTCTACCGCAATTTCTACCTATGAAAGGATTCCTACTAGAATTATATCATGAAGATTAGACTTTCACTTCTACTATCCCTCCTTCTAGTCTCTTGCGGTCCAAACGCTAATAATTCTATCGAAGGGTATTGGATTATTTCTGTTGATGATGGGGCAGTGGATGGCCACGTAGAGTTCGTTAATGGTAAAGCAATTGTTTATGAAGTTGATCATGGCAGTTCAATAACTGCTTATGAGATTATTGACGAAAATCGTTACAAGCTCAATACACTAGGGGATTTTGAAGGTGGTTTAATTACTGTAGACTATGAACTTGGTAGTGGTGATTTCCAAAAATTTGGTTCAACGGGTGAAAAGACTACATTAACTAGACCACCAAATATCTCTAATGATGATCTAATAGGAGTATGGAAAGATGTTTACGTCGATAGTGATGGTCGAATAGATAAGTCATATATTACAGAGATTAAAAATGACTACCTAATTGTTGATACACTTTTAATAGATCATGATAAGAAGGTTTTCACTAGATCTATAGAAGAACAAAAGTATTCACTGCGAAATGGGTTTATTTTTGTAACAGACCCAGAAACTTCATATGCAACAACTCGTTATATTGTTTCTTTTGACGCTAATAGTATTACCTACTACGATTCGGACTCAGAAATCGGGCGGACCGACAAACGAATAGATAAGTTTGCACAAAGTAGTGTTCCGCAAGGCTATAAAAAGCTTAGTGCAGATGATTATCGGGATCTTTTTGAATCAGATCTTGGTAATAACAATTCTATCGAAGGATATTGGATGGCATCTGAAGGTAACGGTGAGATAGATGGACACATAGAGTTCGTTAATGGAAAAGTTCTAATTAAGGAAGGGGGAGTAAGTGGTGATAGTCATTTCGCAACTTATGAAATGATAGATGACACACGTTACAAGGTCACTGGAACTGAGGGCATGGATGAGTATAACTTTTTAATTACTTTATACCCTGAACTTGATAAGGCCCTCATGCAATCATATGGTTCAGATGATGAAATTATGGAATTAGTAAGATCACCAGATATCTCTAATGACGATCTACTAGGAGTATGGAAAGATGTTTATGTCGATAGTGATGGTCGAGTAGAGGAGTCCTATATTGTAGAAATTAAAAACGACTATCAAATTGTTGATACACTTTTAATAGATCACGATAAGAAGACTTTCACTAGATCTATAGAAGAACAAAAGTATGTACTTCGAAATGGGTTTATTTTTGTAACAGACCCAGAAACTTCATATGCAACACATCTTTACATCGTTTCTTTTGACGCTAACAGTATTACCTACTACGATTCTGAAGGAGAAATCGGGTGGACCGATAAACGAATAGAAAAGTTTGCACAAAGTAGTATACCCATAGGCTATAAAAGGGTAAGTGAAGATGGATCAAGGGTAAGTGAATATGGGTTAACTACTGACGTGAAGGTTACTTCTGCTATCACTTTGGTCAAGAATGCCAAAACTGCTGCAATCAATTATTATCAGCGCTATGATAATTTCCCTCTTGATTCCGAAACAGCAACTACAGGCGTGTTGAATTATAAAGAAGATCCAACTAGTCCAGTCGCTTACACTCCTGATGTAGGTAACGTAGACTTTGGTGATATTCTTGTTTATCAATCACAACTACTCGAACAAGAAAAAACCCCAGTAGGTAGGTCAACAGACTTCTTAGTTCATGCCATTGGTTGCGCCCGCGTTGGAGAAGGCCTTATCGGCGGCGCCACTTACGGCGGTACTAGTACTACGATGCGCTTTAAATCAGCGGGATATCGCGCAAACCGTATTGTTTATTACTTTATGCCAAACTTGACCACTCAAGAGGCAGCTGCACTAGCAAAAAAAGTAAATGGACCTTTCGAAAGTGATGCAGTAGCTGATACTGACTTCATTAATGCTTCCATTGCTGGCACAGGAATTGATGACATTGGAGGACTTATAGGCGCTAATGCATGGTTTGCTCCTGGCGATAGCGATGGCGAGTATCACGCTTATCTATATGTTTCCCACCAATAAGACTCCAGCAGTAATTTAGTCTTTATGGATGTTTATAGATAACCTGATCCACAGAGAAAAGGTATTTAAACTTAAAGCACCTCTGCACCACGCAAGGAGCGATTCTTAAAGTAACGAAAAATTCTGCGGACGAAGAAATAAAAGAGGAAGCAGACGAGAACGGCTGCTAGCACTGGGATTAAAATAGCCAGAATCGTGACAAGAATAGATCCGACTAATTCGACTGTCAAAACCACGGGGTTTCCCGCTCCACTAGTTGTCGATGTTGAAGCTCCCCGAATAATCACGGAGCCGCCTTGAACAACACCCGTTGTGCCACCCCCAATAATAGCCGCTGCTATCCATTTAAAGCTGCCGTCCCCCATGAGCTCCGGTAACATGGCCCCTGATAGAAAAGTGCCCGCGACTAGTGCCGCGGGTGTCGCGATGGGGCTCTCGTGAAAGACAATATATAAACAAATTGTAAAAATGAGTGCACTCATTGCCATAGAAGGTATTTTCATTTTAACATACTACTCAGATATATATTTCTATAGTTATGAGTATGTGGATGATACATAAGTTTTTTATACTATTAGTATTTTTATTTATTTTGAGAAGTGTTTACGGCCACGAGTACAATCCTAATCAAATTATTATAAAATATAAGAGTACCCCTACTGTTAATCCAAATTCTCTAACATTTAGCTCACGATCTTCAGTAAATCCATATACAGCAAAAAAGATTTATGAGGCTAATCCGAATCTATTTTTACTTGAGGGTGAAAATATAAGTGAAAGATTAGACGAGTTTAATGATAATCCTGATATAGTATATGCTGAACCAAATTTTTATAGATATCCGTATAATATTACTGTCTCAAAATTATTACCTAATGATAGCAGGATTTCTTCACAATGGGCATTAGATTTCATTGAGTTCCACAAAGCCTGGGCTTTATCCAAGAACCCAGACCCTAATAACCCTATCATTATAGGCGTAGTAGACTCAGAATTCGATATATCCAATCCCGATCTAGAAAATCAGATTTGGACTAACTCTGAAGAATTGCTAAACGGCATTGATGATGATCAAAATGGTTATGTTGATGATATTCATGGCTATGATTTTGGAACTTATCCAAATGGATCGCAAGTAAGTAGCTTAAATGCAAATGATGATCATGGCACTCATGTTGCTGGAATCTCTGTAGCCGAGAAAGACAACAACCTTGGTATTGTGGGCATTCAGCCATTCTCTAAATTCATAGGTTGCAAGATATCAGATAATAATAATTTCACAGATGCAGAGGGAAATGTGGTGTTTTCCGACTCTGCAATTATAAATGCATTTGAGTACCTAGTAGACCTTAAAAATAGAGGAGAAAACATAGTAGCAATTAATGCTTCATTTGGAGGCCCAGGTTATTCTCAATCGATGTATGAAAGCATTATTAGGATGAGAGATGCTGGAATAATATTATGCACGGCTTCAGGAAATGAAGGTATTGATGTAGATTCAAATAGTGATAACTATCCAAATAACTATAATGCTAATAATATTTTAGCTGTAGCTGCTTTAAATCAGTCTGATTCTCTTGCAGGTTATTCTAACTATGGATTAGTAAATGTAGATCTTGCAGCACCGGGATCTAATATCATATCGTCATTACCAACAACTAATAGTAGTAATCGACTAGTTGAAATAGAGATAGATGGATTATCTTTTTCAAACCCAGAAATCATAGAATTTAGCGGTGTAAGTGGATCAGAAGGGGTAAGCGGCAGCGTAGTCTATTGTGGTTTGGGTTACCCCAATGAAATACCTCCACAAGTTGATGGCAATATTGCTTTAATACAAAGAGGAGAACTTTATTTTTCTGAAAAAGTTAATAACGCTATGCAAGCTGGAGCTATAGCAGTTATTATCTTTAATAATACTTCTGAAACCTCGAATTTGAGATCGTGGACTTTGCAAAGCGATAGAAATCCTCCTTGGATACCCTCGTTTAGTGTATCACAAATTGAAGGAAATGAAATATTATCTATTTTACCTGCAAGAGCTAATGTGAAATATTATTTTCCGATATCCGAAAATTCTTGGGGAGTATTAGGTGGAACATCAATGGCTACACCTTTTGTTACTGGAGCAGTAGCTTTTGCCGCATTAAACTTTCCTAACGAAAGCGTGTCAGAGAGAAGAAATAGAATAATGCAAGCGGTGGATAAGAAAAATTATTTAGAAAATAAAGTATACTCTGGTGGAAGTTTAAATTTAAGAAAGATTATTGATTTAAACAATGATTATATTCCTGATTGGTGGGATAGTTCGACTAATTTCATCTTACCTGAATTATCTAATATTGAAATGGATAATTTAGGTATTCTATCTTTTGATTTCCTAGGTCACAACAATAGATCTTTTAGTTTTGAATACACCGATTCTTTGGAAACAAATGATTGGAATGATGTTAATTCTAGTTTTTTGGGGGAGGGGTATACGATGAAAGCGGTTGTAAATCTCCCGCGAGAAGAGGCGTTACAGTATAAAAATGTTTACTACAGATTGAAACTAATCGAAAACAACTAATTCCATAATCGAAGGTTTACTGGCGTGCAATATATGCAATCATAATGACCACGATTTAGAGAGGCCCATTTCGTAGTGACGAATTGTTACCGGTGAGATAATTGCACCTTAAAGAGTTGTTTTATTATTGTTTGTAATGGTTTTTGTGCTCACTTGATACAGTTTATGCCCTCTCTTTTGATATCGATATTGCCACAAGCTTTTTCGTAAGCGCTTCTTCATTAGTGCAAAGTAAGTATATATTTTTGTTCGTTTTTTAGCTGCAGAGGGGATATTTCTAATAATTGCAATGTCCATAAACCCGCATGCTTCTTTATATCTGTTAAACTCTCCTTCGAGAGGGTGGTAACATGGGTCCATCCAGGGCTTCGACCAACCCATGTAATGAATAACAGCGGGATCCCATATAGCACGGGCTGTCTGCACTTTTATTAGTCTATTTACTTGTTTTGTGTTACGGTACAACCCTGATTGCATATTCCAAGTGAAGGGCAATCTTTTCCAATTACCCTTGAATACACCATTAAGAGCACATTGGTCGTAGGAACAAATTAGTTCAGGATTTTCTACGATAAATGTAAGAACTTGCTTAGAAATATTCTCGTCCCTCCATTTCTTTAAGTTAAGAAGCATAACCCCTGAGTTAAAAAAATCGCTTTGTTTTAACCTAGATGTCTTGTAGGTTGAGTTTGATATATTTTCTACTGCTGCAAGCGGATACTCTTGCAAATCAACCTCCCATAGAAAAATTATATCTTTTTTAACGATTATGTCACAATCTAGGTAGATGACTTTTTCGATTTTTTGATCCAAAAAGTCGGGTATTAATATGCGATGGTAAGCGGCTGACGAAATATAATCACTAGTTGGAAAACAATCGCACCTATCCTTATCAATATCTATGAATGTTATCTGACTGTAACGTTTTTCAATGTCCTGAGTAAGAATAGCTTTTTTCTGCTCACTAATTCCACCATCAATAACAAAAAAATGTATGCGCTCAGGGTTTGCACTGTTCTCCAGCAGGGACACAAACATTACGTTGAGAGGCGCAGCGTAGTTGTCATCTGCGCATGAAACTATAGGTATAGTATTATTACTAACTCCTAGTAAATGGCTAGAAATCATACTAGTTTTCTGGATAAAAAATTATTCCTTGTAACGGATTTTTTCGTGTAATACTTTTATCTTATTAATCTTTGATGATAGTAAATTTACCCCAAGTACTGATACGAATCATCAAATCTTACAGCCCATAGTAATCTTTCAGAGAGTGCTTCTTCGCATTTTTTTTGTAAAATATTGAGGCAGTCTGCGTTCTTATTCTCTATGAATTTAAGAGAATGTAGTTTATATATAATAGAAGCATCTGAAGCATAGAATTCTTTATTTTTTTGATTATTTTTTTCAGCAAATTTTTCTATTAAAACTGTATAGATATGTACCTTCTCAATTAATATTTTTTTTGTTTTTGTTGAAGTGATACTTGTGTTATTCACGATTTTTCTAAATTTTTTTTAA
>JAKVCT010000292.1 GCA_022448995.1 Saprospiraceae bacterium | reverse complement strand
TAAGCCCTATGCTCCATATTCTACAGAAAAGACAAAACAAGTTCTGAAGGAACGCCACTGAAACCAGCATAGGGAGTAAGCCCTATGCTCCATATTCTACAGAAAAGACAAAACAAGTTCTGAAGGAACGCCACTGAAACCAGCATAGGGAGTAAGCCCTATGCTCCATATTCTACAGAAAAGACAAAACAAGTTCTGAAGGAACGCCACTGAAACCAGCATAGGGAGTAAGCCCTATGCTCCATATTCTACAGAAAAGACAAAACAAGTTCTGAAGGAACGCCACTGAAACCAGCATAGGGAGTAAGCCCTATGCTCCATATTCTACAGAAAAGACAAAACAAGTTCTGAAGGAACGCCACTGAAACCAGCATAGGGAGTGAGCCCTATGCTCCATATTCCACAGAAAAGACCAAACAAGTTCTGAAGGAACGCCACTGAAACCAGCATAGGGAGTAAGCCCTATGCTCCATATTCCACAGAAAAGACCAAACAAGTTCTGAAGGAACGCCACAAAACCAGCATAGGGAGTAAGCCCTATGCTCAACTATGCTCAATAAATTCCTATTATTATTTCCATACACACAAACCACTATTCATCGGATTTTCGTATCTTTTATCTCAAATCATTTTAATACCAAAATCCAAAAAATATGCTTAAACAAGCCCTCTTTGTTTTAATCATGACAGCCTTATTAAGTTCCTGTGGAGGAGACTTGACTAAAGGAACAAATGAACAGATTACAGGAACAGAAGTAATCAACATTGCCCAAAGTCCAAATCCGATGGGAAATAATAATAATAGCGTAACACCTGCAGAGGTATCTGTATCGGTGGTGGGTACTAAAACAAACGTTTTATACATTGGTATGGATAATCCAATTGAAATTGTAACAAAGGACAGATCTACAGAGAATCTGAAATTAGCTATAAAAGGAGGAACTATTACAAAAGGTGGAAATGGTTGGACAGTTCGTGTCCATAAACCTGGAAAAGCAGTATTAACCGTAGTACACCCCACTAAGGGCAAGTTTGAATTTACCTTCCAAATAAAACGTGTACCCACACCTCTAGTCGTTTTGACTAATGGAGAGGTAGATGGTGCGATAAGTGCATCTAGTATGAGAGTACAAGAAGGGTTGATGGCAAAACTCAAGGAGTTCCCTTTTGACTGTAGCTGTGCAGTCCAGTCTTACACACTATATTATATTCCTAAAGGTGGCGAAAAGGTTGAATTGCAAGGAATAGGAGGAAAGATTTTTACAGGAAAAATTAAAAATCTCCTTACAACAAAAGTAAAATCAGGAGATATGGTCTTATTTCAAAATGTAAAAGTACGTTGTCCTGGTGATATGGTCAACCGACAAGCAAATGGATTAAGTTTTATTATAAAATAGCTGCAAGTTAAAAGAATTAGATACTTCAAAAATAAAAACGAAAATATATTATGTTCAAACAATTACTATTTCTCTTAGCTGTAGCAAGTATATTTATTGCTTGCGAAGGAGATTTAACCAGAGGAACAGGTGAACCAAATCCAGATGTTAAAGGAACAGAAGGTGACAATATTTCTGAGAATTCAACTGTAAACAATCAACCCAAACAAGATGCATTACTTACATTAGTTAACAGCAAAATGAATGTATTATATATTGGTGTAGATAATCCAATTGATATTAAAACAACAGGAATAGCTGCCGATGATTTGAGATTGAGCATAGCAGGAGGAAGTGCTATGCGAGGCAATCAAGGTTGGTCGGTGCAAGTACAAAAAACCGGAAAAGTTATTTTGAGGGTGAGTCACCCCAATGAGGGGGATTTTGAATTCCCTTTCGAGGCAAGACGGGTACCAACACCTTTTGTTTCTTTGTATGAAGAGGGAGCTGCAGCAGATATGAATCTGATAAGTGGGATGAAAAAAATAGATTTTATGAAGGCTCAAAAGGGCCTGGTTGCAACAATCGAAAACTTTGATTATGAGTGCACGTGTTCAATTGAATCCTATGATTTTTATTACATTCCTGAGAATGGTAAAAAAATTAAGTTGCAAGGAAAAGGCAGCCAATTTACAGAAGAGATTAAAAATATAATCGACACCAAACTTAAAGGAGGAGACGCTTTAGCATTTCAAAATATGCAAGTACGTTGTCCTGGTGATCAGGAAAGTAGAAGAACAAATGGCTTGAATTTTATTATTCGTTAGTAATTAGTAGCTAATTAGATGAAAATAGATCGATCAAAAATGCTTTGGCAACAACTTGCTTTAATCCTTTTTTTATATTGGATTATGGCATTTTGTTTTTTTGGAACAGAAGCTATTATTGGAATAATTTGTAATGTTTTTTTAGAGAATCCCCCTTTAAATTCTTCTAAATTTACTCCTTATGTAATTTTGGGAAGCTTGTATGTTGCTGGAATCTTAGGTTTACTTTGGTATACCTTTAGGTTGACAACCAACAAGGATTTTAAGTGGTTTTTAGGACAATTAGGAGCCTATATTATAGCAACTAGTTTGATGCTGATTTATGTGGATTTGCAATGGATTCTGAGGGCAGAAATTACCAAGATTTTGGCTTATATAGCTATACATGCGTTGCTGTTTTTAGTCATTAGTGTTTTGGTGAATTATTCCTTTTTTAGAACTTATTATGCAGAATAATATGTTAGAAATATTGACTACTACAAGTCGCTGAGCACAATTATATTATTGAAAATACATAAGTAGAATTATGAGTGAACACTTAATCCTAACAATTCCCGACCTGATGTCTCCCAAACAATGCGAAGATCTCATTCTTTTTAGTGAATATAGAGGCTATGAAGAAGCTAAGGTGAAGACGCGCATGGGAGATCGAATGTTGAAAAGTATTCGAGATAATTATCGGGTACAATACAAAGATGATGTATTAGCCCAAGAACTATTTGGCAAAATCAAAGATCTAGTTCCTGCACAGTTTGGGGAGAAAAAACTGCACAGTGTCGGGAATTTATTCCGTTTCTATAGATACGAAAAAGGACAACGTTTCAATATGCACCGAGATGGACAAGTGCATTTGGCAGATGATGTACAGAGTCAATTGTCCTTTTTAGTCTATCTCAATCAAGATTTTGCCGATGGTCAAACGACCTTCCAAAAAGGGCCAGTGATAGAACCTAAAACGGGTTTGGGCTTATGTTTTGTGCATCACCTGAAGCACAAGGGAGAAGCTGTTCCTGAAGGTATCAAATATGTGTTGCGATCTGATATATTTTATCAGTAAATAAGCTTGTTGTGCTGTGAGTGCAAACTTTGTCTTTTTAGCGAAAGGCTTTAGCCCTTCGCTAAAAAGGTGAATTTTTTATAGCTATTAGTGTCATAAAGTATAGCACCTAATGGTTAATTTTCTAAATGTTGATTCGACAATTCCTATCAAATGTATCAATAATTAAGTAGGTGGACATAATTAATTTTATAATAACCCCGAAGGGCTCTGCGAAGCAAATTCACAAGATTTAACTTCGTTGAGCCTTTCAGGGTTTTTGATGCTGAACGAGGCGAAAACCCCGAAGGGCTCAGCGAAGCTAAACGTAGGGATAGCCGCGAAGCGGTCAGAGGCGAAGCCGACTAGTGGCGAGCTCTGCTGCCACCACCGCTATCACGAGGCTTTTTAACGAAGTGCAGTGCAAAAAGGCTGCTTGAATTAAATACAAATTAATTGTGGCTATCTACTTATTCATTATTAATTTTTAGACAACTTCTTTTCATTAATACTTCCCACCAAAAACCATAAAAACCGAATCTTCCTTATTACACCTATAAGACTACCTAATAATAGTCCGTGACTTTTTATACTTTTTTACAAACCACGAAGTGCTCAGCAAAGCTAAACCTTCACGGACTATAGGTCTAACTAACCACCACCAAAAACCAGATTATTCTTATTTTAATTTAACCAAACTATGATTAATAGACCTACAAACATCCCAAGTGCTTCCAGATACTTTTATTATGCTATAATTCTGTTGATTTTTAACTGCTTTTTATGGGTAGCCTCTGCTAAGGGAAATCCGATGGATAGTAATTTTGGACTCAATCCACCAGATACACTTTTGATGCCCGAGCCTGTAGATGAACCAGAACCAGATGAGGAAATTAAAGACTTAATTACTTTTGCTCGACCAGCTGCACGTTTTCCAGGCTGTGAGGATATAGAGGGAACAGATCAGGAGAAAAAAGCCTGTGCAGATCGTAAACTCTTCGATTTTCTTTACAGTGAATTAAAATATCCAAACTCTTGCATAGAAGCAGGAATAGAAGGACGTGTATTTATACGGTTTACTGTAGAAACAGATGGTTCACTAAGCAATATAGAAGTGACTCATACACCAAAAGGTGGCGAATTATTAGGTGAAGAAGCCTTGCGTGTAGTGAAGAAAATGGCAGCGCTGCCAAAACCATGGATACCTGCTCATTGGTATACTGAAAGTGGTTTGAAAAAGGAAGCTTCAAGATACATATTACCAATTAAGTTTAGTCTAGCAGATGAGTCTGAAAAGGGGGCTGAGGAGGAGGAAGATATTTGTATTCTTCCAGCAGAACCAGATGCAGAAATTGAAGAAGAAGAAGTATATATAGAGGATGATTCTGAACCTTTGCCTAGACCAGAAGAACCTGTGGGAGATGATTTATTGCCACCTACTATAAATAGTGATTCTCCAACTAAATCTGAAGAAACAAAAACAGAAGAAAATACACCCGTAAAAGAGGAAGAACCCGAAGAAATTTTTGGACGTTATGGCGAGACTATGCCACGCTTTCCAGGTTGCGAACATTTAGGTAATGATAAAGAGCGAAAAACTTGTGCAGATCAGAAGATGCTTGATTTTATTTATAATGAATTGCAATATCCACAAGCTTGTTTAGCAGATAAGATAGAAGGGCGTGTATTTGTACAATTTACAGTAAAAGAGGATGGTACTTTGATAGATATAGCCGTAGTTCGTACACCAAAAGGTGGGGAGTTATTAGGCAAAGAAGCTTTGCGAATTGTAGAGAAAATGGCAGCTTTGCCAGAGCCTTGGACACCTGGTCAAGCAGGTTGGGCTAATAATAGAAAAAATACAAAGGTTCGTTATACATTGCCTATTAATTTTAAATTAGATTAGATGTTGTTTAATTACTTAAATCCAAACTCTAATAATCAAAGTGATTGAGTCGTTTTCTGAGTGCCTCAGGAAACTCATGTAACTGATTACCAACAAAACAGAATATCTGTAAGTTAGGTAGGTTTGAAAAATCAGGAACCTTACCTTCTAGGTTATTTTTACCAAGAAACAAAGCATATAATTTAGGTAACTTACTAAAGTTTGGAACGGCTTTATTAAGTTGATTCTTGCCTAAATCCAAAGAAGTAAGGTTAGGTAGGTTTGAAAAATCAGGAATACTACCAATCAGTTGATTATCTTGTAGATCAAGTAATTGGAGCTTAGGTAAATTTGAAAAATTAGGAATACTACCCGTTAGTTTGTTCACACTTAAATTGAGTTCTTCTAACTCTGGCAAGTGTGTGAAGTTAGGTATATATCCTCTCTGGTGATTACCCATCCAACACAACTCAACAAGCTGTGGTAGATTGGTGAAATTAGGGATTGGGTAGAAAATCTGATTATAAACAACTTCTAATCTTCGTAAGTTGGGTAGGGATAAATTGGGAATAAAGTCTATGGACTGACCCATGAGTTGAAGACATTCAAGGTCAAGTAATTGTTGAATTACTTGGCTTGGCTTGTTTAAGCCCTTTTCAATCTCTGCATATTTTTCAAGAAATACATAAGTCTCATAGTATTCTGGTAAATCTGCTCGTAGATCAATAGCCCAGCCTTTTACAATAGCTAAAGCTAGCTTTTGATTGAGTCGATTTTTACTATTTAGTAATGTTTTTATTTTTTTGATCTCTTTTTGCATACTTCATCATTCTAACAAAAAGGGGCTCTCTAAAATAGTCTTTTGAATCCCAAATCAGTAAGTGGACTAATGTATTTATCTTTTGATGCCATATCTCATATATTGTCAATTTTAACACTTATACAAACATAAAGTTTTTTGCAGGACAAAATATTCCAAGCCTAGAAAAGAATAGCGTAAAATTACTCGAATTCTACGCTATCTACTTATATCTTAATTATTAATAAGTAGGTGGACATAATTAATTTTATAATAATTCACAAGATTTTTTGATGCTGAACGAGGCGAAAACCCCGAAGGG
>JAKVCT010000291.1 GCA_022448995.1 Saprospiraceae bacterium | reverse complement strand
TACTGTAGCAACTGGATTTGTTGCACTTTGACAATACGATGCTGAACTATAACTGAAGCTTGCATCATCTGCAGCATCTACACTCACTGTCGCTGTTTCTACAGCTGGACATACACCACTGGTTGTGTACGTAACCGTATAAGCACCCACTGTAGATGCAGATAAGTCGATTTCCCCAGTACTTGCATTGAGCACCAAACCTGCGGTAGAACTGAATGTTCCTCCCAAGGTGCCCGTTACTGTAGCAACCGGATTTGTTGCACTTTGACAATACGATGCTGAACTATAACTGAAGCTCGCATCATCTGCAGCATTGATCGTAACATTAAATACATCTTGATTAGAACAAATACCTGAAGTTGTGGTGTAAGTCACTACATATGAACCCGCAGTGGATGTAGATAAGTCGATTTCTCCGGTGCTTGCATTAAGCACCAAACCTGCAGTAGAACTAAACGTTCCTCCTGTCTGCCCCGTAATACTTGCTGTTGGATTAGATGCACCGGTACAATAATTCGTTGAGTTATAGCTTATATTTGCAGAAACATCTATAATATTAATAGCTGTAGAGTCTTCTACCAAGCAAATTCCATCCGTATATGTATAAGTAATTTGGTATGGTCCACCTGCTACAGAAGCCCCTAAATCAATCTCACCAGTTGTAGTATTTGCAAATACAATATTAGCAGAACTCGAACTAAAGACTCCCCCCACAGTTCCTGTAACTGTAGCGATTGGATTGGTATTACCAACACAAAAATCTGTAGTTGTATAAGAAAAATCCGCACTCAAAGTATCAAAATCAATCTCTAAAGTATATGTTCCTACTGCTGTTCCTGCGCCTTCGACTACAATATACAGCGTATCATCTGAAACAACAGGATATCCCAAAATCTGAGATTGCAAACCACAAGCATTATCATTAGACGCAACTTCAGTTCCTGTCTCATCCAAGATTCTAAGATAGGTATCAAACGTAGATGTACACAAAGAAACATCAATAGAAGAGATACAAGTATCAATAACCAGTTGATACCAGACATCCTTGGAAGCTTCCCCGACTACATCAGTATAACAATCATTAGTAGTTGAGGTAGTAATATATGGTAAACTAGGAATCACTAAAGCAGTTGCTAAATCATCTCCTGGCAGACCATTGAAATGTTGTTCAATCAAAATATCATACTCTCCTGTTCCTAACCCAAATCCTTCCACCATGATCAGTAAGGTATCTCCTCCTGTTAGTCCTCCTAAACTCAGCTGGGAACGCGTACCGTTACAAGCATCATCATTGAACAAAAGTTGAGTGCTATCAGTATCAAAAAACCTCAAGTAAGTATCAAAATCTGAATTACACAAAGAAACATACACACTATCTGTACAGTCATCTAAAATCAATTGATACCAAACATCTGCTGCACCATTTCCACCTGTATTGGTATAACAATTTACCGTACTTCCTGAATCTACATAAACCAAACTTGTTACCTCAATTGGATTGACAAATAAATCTCCATCTAAGGGAACCGGACAATTGGTAACAAAAGTAAATGGAGGAGACCAAGAACTCGTATCACCCACACCGCAAATTTCACGCACACTAAAGGTATAACTAGTTCCAGGTTGTAGCCCTGTAGCTGCAAATGGATTGGTACTAATCACAGTACCTGTACTAGATAAACCTGTACTTGTTTCTACTAATTCTAATTCCCAAGAAGTACTGGAGAGATCACCCGCTATCCAAGATAAGTCTGCAGTGGTAGTTGTGATATTAAGTGCATTTAATGTACTTGGGGCAAAACAAGAAGGACCATCATAAAACTCTACATCATCTACCAAAATATCATTGTAAAAAGTATTGAAACTTGTAGAGCCTTCTACTGTGAAACGAACCTGTACTGGACCTGTTACGGTAAAATTATTTAGATTAATGACTACCTCAAACCAATCTCTTCCTAAACTTCCCTGTAGGGTTTGTACTAAATTCCAAGAAGTTCCATCATAAAATTCTACCTCTAATGTATTAAATGTATTATCATCTGTATTATCACTAAATAACCAATAACGCAAAGTAGGATTAGAAAGTGGACTAATATCAACAGGTGGCGAAGTTAACGTACTTTGATCACCATTGGTATTAGACGAACCATCCATCCAGGCATAGTAACCACCATTACCTGTATGATCACCAGCACTAGTTGCTGCATAATCAGCAAGTGTATTAAAACTCCAAGGATTAACACCAGATTCTGTCCAACAAATTGGGATAAACAAACTATCAAACTGTTCTATATAAGGTGCCATAAAAATCCCACAATCTGTAGTAAAACTAACAGGACCAATCCAATTACTAAAGTCACCTGGTCCACAAATTTCACGTACATAGTAATCATAAGAAGTAGCCATCATCAAACCTGTAGCAGTATAAGGGTTGCTTGTTACTACTGTTCCCGCTCCTGTTGGACTAGTTCCTGAGGGGATGATTTCTATCTCCCAAGAAGTACTATTGATATCCCCTACCGTCCACGATAAGTCTGCAGTACTAGCAGTAGTAGCAGTCACGGCTAAATTATATGGATCAAAACAAGAAGGACCATCCTTAAATTCCACATCATCTACTAAAATGTCATGAAAAAAAGAAGAACTCGGAGAGTTTTCTTCTACAGTAAACCGAACTTGTACAGGTCCTGTCACTGTAAAATTATCTAGGTTGAATACAAATTCTACCCAACTTGTATCTAAGTTGTCCTGTAATGTCTGAATGGTATTCCAAGCAGCTCCATCGTAGAACTCTACAGTTAATGTATTAAAACTAGTATTATCTATATTATTGCTGTAAATCCAGTAATACAAAGCTGGAGATGTCAAAGTCGAAATATCCACACGGGGAGAAGTCAGGGTACTAATCTGCCCTACTCCAGAGGGGGAAGAACCATCAATCCAGGCATAATTTCCACCATTTCCTGTATGGTCGCCAGCTGTACTCGCTCCATAAGCAGCAAATGTACTGAAATTCCAAGGTTCTGAACCGGACTCTGACCAACATGGAGCTAATATATCACTATTGAAGTTTTGAGTGTAAGGAGCTGTAAATATTGTTGGACAAACAGTGGAAAAAGTATAGGGTCCTGACCAAGCTGAACTTCCACCTGCACACAAGTCACGCACATAGAAATCGTAAGAGGTTCCTGGTTCTAAATTGGAAACCGCTGCAGGATTAAACCCAATAACACTCCCTACTCCTGTTGGTACTTCATTTTCGAATACGATTTCCACTTCCCAACTAGTTGAACCATTATAATCTGACCATGAGATATCTGCTGTAGTTTGGGTAATATTTGCTGCTGATAAATTATCTGGTGGAGTACATGGGAAAGGGCCTACTTCTACATCATCAATAAACCAGTTGTCTCCATCGTCTTGTTCCATCACAAAAGCAATATAAATAGGTGTCCCTATATAAGCACTTAAATCTACTGTATGTAAGGTATAGCTTAAGCCAAAGTCAGATTCGGTTTGTGTATCTACAATTACAAAGTCAGCAGGATTGTTTTGCGAAGCCGTAGATACTCGAATTGTATAAGTGGTTCCCCAGTCTACTGTAAAAGATTGCTGCTGAAAAAAGGATAAAATATTATCCGTCGAAGTTGGTGTAATTTGGGGGGTGACTAACCAATCTTCTGCATTTGCTCCTCCTACAGCTTCATACTCTACATAAGCGGAGAAAGTTCCTGCAAAGGGATCAATATCACTCAAGACCCAATCGCTGGTGATTCCTGCTCCATTTTCAAAAACGATCCAACCTGTCGCTCCTGATTCAAAATCTTCCGTGAATATCTGTGCATGGGAACTTGATGTACCCCAAATTAAGCAGCAGAAGAGAATACAATACTGTAGTACATTTTTAGGCATAATATTGATTTTGGATAATTAAAATCTCTCTTCCTCATTCTTATTGAGGTAAAGATCTTCTTTTGATTAAAGATGTTTATTTCTTGGAGAAAATGTAGAATTCTAAAATCACATAGGTCGTAAACAAGAATATATAGGTGGGTGATTATCCTTACAAGTAACTATTGAGGTATAAAAATTTGCAAAACTAGCATTTTCAAAAATAATAATTCTAGCAAAAGAAACCAAACAAAATTTATAATTCTATTTAGGATACTTTTTACTTCAAATTAACAATTTGCTTCTTAACTATTATATTTGTGGGGCGTTAATGAAGCGTTTTAGTCTGTAGAATTACCGTTAAACTTTAGTTAAATGCTCCTGCATTTCTGAGGAAATACTCGTATTTATGGGACAACATTATTAGAAAAAAAATAAGAGGCTTACTTTTGGCAAAGCTATTGATCTTTAGTAGATACATTATTCTATCTTTAGTCCCTGAAGTTCGAAGGATTATTCTTATTACTAAATATTATTTAAGTATTTTTTGTGTGGTAAGAAATTAGCCAAAATTAATCGTATTTGCTTCAGTAATCTTTCTACACTTTCTTTTGTCCTCTTGCCTAATAAGGCAAAGGTTCTGCCTAATACACCTTGAGGTTTAGAGGAAAAACTAACTGTAGTAAGACTTGAATAAGCTTCAATAGTTCGTTGATTTTCTACTTTCTGAACAAATCTGGAAGAACTCAGCAAAACTATAATTGAAACATATTTCTTCGTACTAATTGAAAACCATGGTTTTGTATTTTTTACAAAAAACTCACCATCAATTAGCTACAAATAACAAAGTCGCAATAGATCAAAAAAACATGAACTAATACATTATTGAGCAAATACCCTAAAAGCCTATGCTCGATAATACTAACATGACCACTCGAAACACTAAAACCGATACCAAATTATTTATCAACTCAGAACAATACAATTAGGTAAAGTTCTAAATTAAAAAAACAATCCGTTTATGAAGAAGTTATTTTCAGTGCTCGTTGTAGCATTTCTAACCTTTAATGTAGCTCAAGCACAACGTGTAGTATTTGTGGATATGGATAAAATTTTAGGTTCTATTACTGAATATGAATCTGCGCAACGTGAATTGGAAGGACAAGCTGAAAAATGGCGTCAAGAAATCGCTAGAAAATATGAAAATATTGAAAAAATGTACCGCGATTATCAAGCTCGTGAACCACTAATGAGTGACGAGGCCAGAAAAGAAGCACAAGATAAGATTATACAAAAAGAACAAGATGCTCGGGACTTACAGAAGAAATATTTTGGTCCAGAAGGTGAACTCTTCCAAAAACGACAAAGTTTAGTCAAACCGATTCAAGAAAAGGTATATACTGTGATTGAAAAATATGCCAAAGACAGAAGTTTTGACTTTATTTTTACAGCACCAGATGGTAGTTCAATCATCTATGCAAATCCAGATAAGGATGTAACCAATGATATTATCAAACGTTTGGAACGTGAAAAATAAGAATCATTTATTAAATGATCTGAAAAGGATCTAGTTTTTAGTCAAAAAACTTTACTTTTGCAGTCCTAAATACTCAATAAAAATATTCACTTATTTATATTACAGAGTATAATATGCAGTGTAATATAGGTTTTAAGGCATTATGTTACAAGGTAATAAGTAACAGGTTTTCCTAAAAGGATATTTTAATATTGGCAATTGCAATAAGAATTATTATTGCTGGATTCTAGAAAAATTGAATAAAGTATTATGAAAAAAATGATGAAATTAAGTTTTGCCTGTGTTGTTTTTGTATTGATGGCTTTTAGCACAAGCACACTTTCTGCACAGCAAAAAATTGCTTATGTAGATACAGAAGCGGTTATCCAAGAAATGACAGAGTATAAAAGTGCGAAATCTGAGGTTGAAGCCTATGGACAGCAGTTGCAAAAACGCCTGGAAAAACAGCAACAAGATATGGCAACTTATTACCAAGAAGTTGCTCAAAAGGAACAAGAGGGTAGACTAACACCAAAAGAAGCTCAAGAGGCTCAAGTCAAGCTACAGCAAATGCAAGAAGCTCTTCAAAAAGCGGCTTTGGAAGCTGATCAAAAATTAGCTCAAAAAGAAGCAGAATTGACAAAACCATTGTATGAAAAATTTAATGCAGCAATCAAATCTGTAGCTGAAGCTAATGGTTATGCATATGTCTTAGACAAAAAATTATTACTATTCTCTGAGGGTGGTATTGATGCAACTAGCAAAGTGAAAGCTGCACTATAGATAAATAGATAGCCACAATTAATTTGTATTTAATTCAATCAGCCTTTTTGCGCTGCACTTTGTTAAAAAGCCTCGTGATAGC
>JAKVCT010000290.1 GCA_022448995.1 Saprospiraceae bacterium | reverse complement strand
CCGCTATCACGAGGCTTTTTAACGAAGTGCAGCGCAAACCTCGAAGAGCTCAACGCAGTTAAAAGGCTGATTGAATTTACTTCGTAGAGCCCTTCGGGGTTAAATACAAATTAATTGTGGCTAGCTACTTATATACCTTTCATATTGTTGATTATCAAAGGGATAGATTTAATATTTCTTTCTTAGAGATTATTAGTTTACGTATTGGGATTCTTATTTATATGAATTTTCAGGTTAGTTGTATTTTTAATTAATTTAGTACCTTGCAAAAACAAGTTTTATATAACTAATAGAACAATATGGAAACAGTAAAAGAAAAATTTTATAATCTATTATTAGAAGGAGAAGATTCTGTAAAAGAGGCCTTGGCAATATTAAATGATAAGTCCAATGCAGCACTGAAAAAAGAGGTAGAAGGAGAGCTGATACCCGTATTAAAAACAGTGGGCAGGAAAACATTGCGATCTTTACCCAAATTTATGAAAACTATCAGTGAATCCTTTTCAGATTTAGCTGAAGAGGAACAATTTGTATGGTTAGAAAAATGTCCCATATTACTAGAGGCAATAAAAGAAACAATATTAATATTAGGAGAAAGTCGTTCCTTGATCTTGTTAGGTAAATTAAAAAACATAGAGAAATTATATCTTGAGATATATGATGATCAATTTGAACAATTACCAGAATCACTAGGAGGGTTCAAATATTTAGAAAAACTTGAGATTTCGTCTGAAGAATTCATCAAACTACCCAACTCGATTACTCAACTTGAATCTTTGAGAGAACTAAGTTTATCCATTGATCAGCTAGAAAGTATACCTGAAACGGTTTTTAAATTAAAATCTTTGGAGGAGTTGGAGGTTGTTAATAGTGATATAAAGATTTTAACAGCATCGATTGCGCAACTCAAAAAGTTAAGAAGTCTCAACCTAAGAGATAATAAACTAAAGGCTCTACCAGAGGCTATTCAAGAATTAGAAAATCTAAGCTATTTAGAACTGAAAAGGAATGAATTTACAGAGCAACCAAGTGTTTTGAGTCGTATTAAATCCTTGAAAAGTAATGATTTAGGGCATTTGCCATTGGAAGAAGAAGTAGAACAAGTAATAACAACAGGCAAAGAACCTACCAAGGAGGAACAGGTTGCTATTTATACACTTCTAGAGAGTAGATCAGAAGAAAATCTTCAGAAGGCTCTAGGGCTATTAGAAAATAATACAGCCCTAAAAAATAAGGCAGAACAGCGTTATTTGAAATTTATTCAGACTAGAACAAATAATGATACAGCCACACTAGCAGATATCAACAAAGCTGCTTTTTCAGAAGCTGAAGTGAGTATTCTATTGAAGTCCCTGAAAGGTCCACGTATGGATACGATCAGCATGTATGATTTGCAAGATAATAAATTAAAATATGTAGCAGATTTCGGAGGAAGCTTGGTAGCTAATCACTTAGATGTCAAAGCTTATTTGGCGCATGCTAAGGTGTTTACAAATGAGCCAGCTTTACTAGCGTTTATCAAGAAAACAGAAGCAAAATTATTAGAAAGATTAGAAAAGGAAGCTGCGGTTTATACAGAAGGTTGGTTTGGTCAACTATACGCCCATTTTATGGGCTTGAAGTACACATTTCTTGGTTTTGATCATGTATCGGATTGTGGTTTTAATGATTCTTCTTTATTAAATGAGTTTTGGATTTTCTTGAGTTTATTTTTGGGAGAGTCACAGTCTTTGACTATTGATGTTTTTCAAGCTACAGGAATTGACATAATGCCTGCAACATTCTTGATGAAACAGACTCCAAGTTACAGAGTGCAAGAAGGTCGTATGGATGTTACTAGTAATTATCCATTGTTGGTAGAACGCACTATTTCTTGTGGAGGACCTGATATTTTCTATTCTGTTAAGGCACCCAAGTATCCAATGGGTAAAATTTCTCTTTATAAAACGTACCATTAAGTTAATAGTCTGTAACATAAATAGTTAAATACTTATGTTACAGCGTAGTTAATAGTCCATGACTTTTTACACTTTCTTACAAAAGTTAAAAGTATTATTTTGTAGATGATTGATTATTAATCATCTATAAAACCATTGCAGACTATAGCTTAAGATCAATCAACCAATTAATTATGAACCAAGAAGAAAAGAACTTTTTTAATCTCATTGAATCATGGGATGATGCAAATATAGATTTAGCCTTGCAGATGATGAAAGGGAATAAAGCCCTGAAACAAGCTGCACAGGAAAGGTATGCTCAAGTTTTGGTTATACTAAAACGAAAAACGGTGAAGAGCCTCAAAGGAATGGCTCAAAAATGGCAAAAGGCTTCTAAGAATGTAAAAATGAGATTATTGGATCATCTCCCTGCTTTGGAAGGAACTAAGGTGCGCCAATCTATGGATAATTTTATGAAGAGTTTGAAGGCATTAGATTATTATAAGGATAGTAGCTTTGTAGAGTTGCCTAAATTCTTGCCTCAATTAACTGAAATTACGTTTTTCCAAGCCAAACATTGTGCATTGGCCGCATTAACCGAGGATTTATTTAAGCTATCTAAGATTAGCCATATCAGTCTTTTGGATAATAAGATCAGTGCTTTGCCTGATTTTCCTCAACAAGATGCATTGGAAATATTGGTTTTAGCCCAAAACAAATTGAAGGATTTATCCATAGATTTAAACGAAAAATTACCTAAGTTAAATGTTTTATATCTACATGGTAATGAGTTGGAAAAGATAGATTTGGGGGCTCAAGGTCACGAAAAATTAACCATGCTTTCTTTGAGTGATAATAAACTCACTAGCTTACCTGAAGAAATAGGACAATTAAAGCAATTGAAAGAATTACACCTCTCTAATAATCCTCTGAAGAAGTTACCTGCTACTATTCAAGAACTAGCAGATTTGGAGTATCTTTCTATTGTGGGAACACCCTTTGCAGAAGATAAAGCAGCGGTACAAAATTTGCAAACGGCATTGCCAAACTGTACTATTGTGCACCAACAGCTGGATTCTATGCCACTTTTGAATTAATTTGAAACGCTTAGAAACTGTTTGAAAAGAAAAATGAAACCAAATTAAATTTTGAGTTTCATTTTTCTTATTGGCACAGAGTGCTTAGGTTATTAGTTGTTATCCAAATAATATTCTAATTTTTAGAATCAACTCTTACGTTTAGACAGCCCCTTTTTTTGTCTAATCAAATTGTAATCAAATGTTGACAGGCAACCAATTGGTGAGTCTGTTTTTTGCCTTTGAAAATACCTTGAGGTTTGAAACGATCTATACGAACCTGCCCCGCACAATGAATAATCTTTCCACCACCTAAGAGAAGACCCACATGCGTAATTTTGTTAGCTGTTCCAAAAAATGCTAAATCACCCTTATCTGCCAGATCATAATCAATTCGCTTGCCTTTCTGAATCTGATCCTTAGCATCTCTAGGTAGGTAAATCCCTAACATAGCATAGCAAATTTGTACAAAACCAGAACAGTCCAAACCCATAATCGACCGACCACCCCATTGGTAAGGTGCATTGAGGAATTTACGTGCACAACGAGTTAAAAACCTAGTCTTATACTTAATTTCTTGTGGCGCAATTCGATTACATTTATAACTAAAACCGCCCCAATCAATCAGTCTTGCTCCTAAAGGAATTGGATGGTGGATATAACCATTTTTATAAGATTTACCTAGGAGTTCATTGCAACGTTGCCAATGATTTGAACTAATGTATTCATATTCTGCCAAGGTGATTTCACAGAGCTGTGTATTCAGAATCCAACCTTCATAATAATCATGACTAGAACGCACCAAAGTCCAATCATTATTGGTTTTTATGATTTTGTAGCATTCTCCAAAGATGAGTTGACTGATCTGTTCGCTAGTGTGGCTAGGATTGCGTTTCATAGGAAGCACACTCCAAATAGCCACACCATAACGTTGAAATTTAACCAAGCTTCCCATCGCGGAAACGTTTAGCATAAGCTTTGGCAAAATAAGTCAAAATTACATCAGCTCCAGCTCTACGAATACTCAACAGCATCTCAGGCATTGCTTTTTCGAAGTCTAACCAACCATTTTGGCAAGCAGCCATCAACATTGCATATTCACCACTCACATTATAAGCAGCAATTGGAATATCATAATTTGTTTTCAATAATTGGATAATATCCAAATAAGGCAGGGCAGGTTTAACCATCATATAATCAGCACCTTCTGCATAATCTAGATCAGCCTCTACCAAAGCTTCACGTTGATTGGCAGGATTCATTTGATACGTTTTCTTATCACCCGATTTAGGTGCAGAATCTAGCGCATCTCTGAACGGACCATAAAAAGCAGAAGCATACTTAGCAGTATATGACATGATAGAAACATCCGTAAAACCTTCCTCATCTAGAGATTCTCGAATATAGCCTACACGACCATCCATCATATCAGAAGGGCCGATAATATCTGCACCTGCCTGCGCTTGAGCTACAGACATTTTGGCTAAAATATCTAGCGTTTCATCATTTAGAATTTCTCCATTATGAACCAAGCCATCATGTCCATCTGAGCTATAGGGATCCATTGCCACATCTGTCATTAGACAAGCTTCAGGGAACTTCTCTTTGATCGTTTGCAATGCTTTTAGATAGAAATTATCTTCTGCATAACTATAACTTGCCACTTGATCTTTTAGGTGATCTGCTACAGCAGGAAAAAGCACAAAGCTGTCCAAACCAATTTCTAAACAAGATTCAATTTCAGGTAAAAGTAAGTCCAAAGACCAACGATAATTCTCAGGCAATGATTTGACCTCGTCCTTGATCCCTTGACCATCTACCAGAAATAGTGGGTAGATTAATTGTCTTGGATGTAAATGTGTTTCTTGTGCATGAAAGCGTACTGCTTTGGATTTTCGATTGCGCCTAGGTCTTCTAAACATGAGTTATAGTCTTGATTATGAATAGTTATAGAGCTTATTGCTCCTGACAGGAATAAATATACAAAGTTTTCCTTAATTTGATAAAACTTATGTATCTTTAGATTACTTTTAAAAATAGTGTGTAAGAAATTGATAACCAATGTTTAGTATCTTTATGAGATTTGTTATCTAAATCTAGAAGTTGACTGAAACATAACTAAAAAACCAAAAATATGAGTATAGACGATCATATAAGCAAACATTTATTAGGCCATGTCGTTGCCAATGAATTGAGTTATGTATACATAAGAAAGGGAGAAAAACACAAAAAAGCAATCCTATTTATACATGGTTTCCCTGATTTAGCGAATACTTGGGATGATACGATAGAGATCTTATCTGAAGAGTATGATTGTATTGCACCTTTTTTGACAGGCTATTACCCTAGTCAAATTCCCAAAGACGGAAATTACTCTCCAAAGAGAGTTGCTGAAGATATGGCTGTTCTGATGAAGAAGTTAGGAATCAAAAAATATATCGTTGTAGGACACGACTGGGGGGCAAGTGTAGCCTATGCCTTAGCAAATCTATATCCCAAACGTGTAATCAAGCTCGTTTCAGTAGCAATTCCTCATCCTCGATTTATCAAGCCAAGCCTGCAGTTATTCTATAGAGCAAGACATTTTTTTGCTTTACGCAGTGAGAAGTCTTCCCAGTTTGCCAAGAAAAATAATTATGCTTATATCGATAAATTGTACCAACGTTGGGCACCGAATTGGAAGGATTATAAAGAAACTAGTGACCAGGTGAAGGAGGTTTTAGCAATGCCTGGAAGATTTGAAGCAGTTTATGGTTATTACTGGACTTTCAATAAGAATCTTAAAAATAAGGAACTGAATCGGTTGATGGGGAAAAAGCCGACTATGCCTTTCCTTGTCTTTGCAGGTAAAACAGATGGTGCATTAGTGCTCAAGCAATTTTATAAAATGAAAGAGTCTATGGGGACTCAAGTTCGATTGGCAGTGCATGAAACTGCAGGTCATTTTCCGCATAGAGAAGCTCCCGATTTCTTTCTGAGAGAACTCAAAGCTTTCTTGGCAGAGGCTGTCTCAAAAGGTAAAACCTAATTCAAAGGGTCAAAATTTTATTAGGAAAAGGACTAACCTCGAAGTTCTCAGCGAAACTAAAGGTCTTCGCTATAGATCCGAGCTGAATAGGTATAGTGTAGCTAAAAATGGATGTGTATACTACTTTTTAGAATAAAATGTAGACATGTTCTCAGATTGTAAGTAGGTGGACATAATTAATTTTATAATAATTCACAAGGTTTTTTGATGCTGAACGAGGCGAAAAACGCAGGGA
>JAKVCT010000029.1 GCA_022448995.1 Saprospiraceae bacterium | reverse complement strand
CTAAGGCTTCTGTGCTAGGATTCACGACCAACTCACCATTGATTCTAGCAACTCTCACTTCTGAAATTGGTCCCATGAATGGAATAGGAGAGGCCATTAATGCTGCAGAGGCTGCAAAAGCTGCATAAGCTTCAGCAGGTACTGTTTCGTCACCAGAGATCAAGTAAACGAAAACCTGTGTTTCGTTCATATAACCATCTGGGAAGAGTGGACGAATAACGCGATCAATCAAACGAGAGGTTAATACTTCATAGTCTGAAGGACGACCTTCTCTTTTATGAAAATTACCAGGAATACGTCCTGCTGATGCAAATTTTTCTCTGAAATCTACAGATAGAGGAAAGAATCCAGCATCTGGCATAGCTTCCTCTGCAGAAACAGCTGTGGCTAATAACATCATTTTGCCACATTTTAGCACAACTGAACCATCTGCCAAAGCAGCTAATTTACCTGTCTCTAAGGTCACCGTGTGACCTGCAATCTCAGCAGTCGTGCTGATTGGGATCTGTTTACCCATTAGTCTTTAATTTAAGGATGAAAATTGATTATTTATATTACTTATACTTAGTAACACTTGGATAATGAGGATAGAAAAAATGGGAATAACAAATTGTGTGGTAGGTGCTTTCTCTTTGGATACAAAGGTAAAGACTGTCTATGATCAGTGCAGGTTCTCAGTACAATCTATCTTAAATGTACTTTGGGGCTACAAGACAATATTCGTTGCCATCACTCAGAACGGTTACTGTGTATAAATGACATTGACAAAACAGGTAAATATATTGAATAATTAGTCTGATATAAACTAATGATTTTGAGCTGTTTTATCTACGTGACCTTCCTTTTCACGTGTTTTTCTTATTCTAACTATCTTTATTTAGCGTCTAAGATAAGAATACTTGTTGAAGTTATTTTAAAAATGAACAATTATTTTTGGGGATAAAAAAAGTTGCCCTTTTTGGGGGCAACTTTTTATAGGATAGTCAAAGGGTTAAAACACCTTCATAAGATTAGTTTTATAAGCTTCATAAATAGCAATAAAATTAGACAGAACTCCCATCAATATAGAGCCTGCTAATTTTAGCATTTACCAAACAGCATCATTTTTATTTTTGGTATTTCCTTTATAGGTTTCATTAACGGTAGCATCCAAGCGAATAACATTTTTATTGGCATTTGGATCTATCGTTTTTGATATTTGTTTCAAGCTATCTAATTCATCAGGATTTTTGGCAACTACCATACCTGTAGTATCAATTTCTATAGCTGCATCTAGCATAGATGCTTGCTGTGCCGTGGTAAGCTGTCTAGATAAGCGTTCTTGTCGTTGGTAAAGCTCACGATAAAGATCTACACCCACTAAACGATCATTTTTAAAGAAGTAGGTTTCTGTTTGTTGACCTTTGTCATTATAGAAATGAATATTTCCTTCACGTTTACCTTTTTCATAATAGATAGTGTCAGTTCGTTTGCTACCATTAGGATGGTAATAAACCTCAAATTCCTTATTGCCAGAGCTAGTATAGTGTACCAATTGTCTAACCTGCCAAGGATATTTTTTGTAGCGAAATATAGAAGAGTCTTGTTGTACACCATCACTCCAGTGTGATAATTCTAAGGTGTCACCATACTCATTCCATATGATTCGTGTTCCATGCAAACGACCATTTTTATAAGGAGAATGTGATATTTTATATAAATATTCTCCATTAGCACCCAGCCAATATTCTTCTGAAAAATTAGTGCTGTCACTCAAGAGTTGGTCAATAGAAGCTATATTTTTTTGGATATCTACCTCTACTTCTGTTGAGGGGTAGGTTTCTAGCGGTTTATTATTGGAGCATGATCCGAGAGCCAATCCTAAACTAATAACTAATAAGGTATGAAATCGTAATGTCATGTATCTTAACAATTTGAGTGCATTGATAGATTGTGTGTAATTTTTTTGGATGTTATCGCTATGAGAATAACTTAGGGTAGTTTTCTCAAAAAGACACATAAATATACTTTTTTTTAACTAAAATTATGTCCTTTTATAGAATAGTTCCTGGATTTTTTCATAGACTTTTATTTTTTAGCAAAGTTTGACTAGAATAGCTCAAATTCTAGAACTTTATCAAATTCTTGTATTTTTTTAATAAAAAGAATTTTTTATTTTCGGGCGCAGAAAAAATACGTTAAAAAATCCATTAAGAATCATTAGAAGTTAAAGGAAGCTCAGAACATGTTTGAATTTATTCTAAAATTGTATTCATATTGACAAATACACTAATTTTAGATATGATTTCAACTTGAATATAATCCTTTGAATTTCTGTATTAAAATCTAATTCTTAAACAACGTCCATGTTTTTATAAAAAAAGAGCTCGTATGTATGTAATTAACAACGATTTTACATCCTTAGATGATCTGAGAAAGATTTTCTATTCAAAAGACAAATTATTTGTATCTGAGAAAAGTAGAGAACTAGTTGAACAATGTTATTCCTTTTTACACAATAAAATCAATAACTCAGAGGCTTTATTCTACGGTATCAACACAGGTTTTGGTTCTCTATGTAATATACAAATCAGTGACACAGAACTCACTGAACTACAACATAATATAGTGCAATCACATGCTGCTGGTACAGGAGATTTAGTACCATTGCCTATAATAAAATTGATGCTTTTCTTAAAAATCAAGAACCTTTCGTTTGGACATTCAGGAGTACATATTAATACGCTCAATCGCTTAGTTGATATGTATAATGCAGATGTTTTACCCGTGATTTTTCAATTGGGTTCTTTGGGGGCTTCTGGAGACTTGGCACCCTTAGCACATTTAAGCTTACCTTTGATTGGAAAAGGAGAAGTTTATTATAAGGAGGAGCGCCAATCGAGTGCAGCAGTTCTCAAAACAGAAAATTGGTCACCCATAAGTTTACAGGCCAAGGAAGGTTTGGCATTGCTCAATGGAACACAGTTTTCTTTAGCTTATGGTGTACATGCTTGTTTGAAGGCACAAGAACTCTCTACATTAGCTGATATGATTGCAGCAATGTCAATAGATGCCTTTGCTTGTGTGTTGAGTCCTTTTGATGAGCGTCTACACAAGATTCGACCACACCAAGGACAGTTGACGACTGCTCAAGCTATATTAGATTGGTTGACAAATAGCCAGATTGGAGCAGCCCCTAAAAACACTGTCCAAGACCCTTATGCCTTTAGGTGCGTACCACAAGTACACGGAGCCAGCAAGGATGCAATTAATTATGTCAAGGGTGTTTTGGAGACAGAGGTAAACAGTGTAACCGATAATCCAAATATTTTTCCTGATACAGATGCTATCCTTTCAGGAGGTAATTTTCATGCACAACCTGTTGCTTTAGCCTTAGACTTTTTGGCAATAGCTTTATCTGAACTAGGTAGTATTTCTGAACGTAGAATTTATCAGTTGATTAGTGGTAAACGAAATCTTCCAGCTTTCTTAACGCCTAATTCAGGCCTGCATTCAGGCTTAATGATTGCTCAATATACAGCAGCTTCTATTGCAAGTCAAAATAAGCAACTCTGTACACCAGCTTCGGTAGATTCTATTGTATCTTGCAATGGACAGGAAGATCATGTAAGTATGGCTGCTAATGCGGGAACTAAATTATACAAGGTAGTCCAAAATGTAGAACGCCTGTTGGCTATAGAACTTATGTGTGCTGCTCAAGCTTTATCCTTTAGAGAACTAGAGACTTCACCTAAGTTAGCAGAGATTATAACCAAATATAGAGCTGTGGTTCCTGTATTAGAAGAAGATAGGATTATACATAATGATATAGAAAATACAATACAATTTATTCAGAACTTAAGTCAAAAAGGGTAAATGTTTAGTTTAGTACATAAATACGGTGTATTATTAGGTTTGTCATTCTGTTTGTTTGCTTGTAATAATGAAGAAAAGAACATTAATGGTGATAAGGGTATAGATGCTACATCTGCCTATGAATTAGAAGATTTTGTCGGGAAATGGAAATTTGGGATTAAAGAGTTGGAGCTAAAGGCTGATAAGACTTTTGCTGCATATCTTGATCCTGATCGTTTATCTATCAAAGAGGTAAAGGTTAAAAATTGGGGATTTTGGAAATTATCCAACGACACACTAAGCTTTTCTGATGAACAAGGGGGCAATGTAAATAGGTTTATTGTTCATAGTATGGATAGTCTACAGTTTGAGAATCCTAGAAAGTCGAGCAATACACCACTATTTATGTTGCGGACGAAAAAATAAGTACTAAGCATGAATAAAAATCATAAAACAATAAAAACAGTTATTGTTGTAGGAGGTGGAGCAGCAGGTTTTTTCTCTGCTATTCGTTGTGCTTCTTTACGTCCAGATTTGAGGGTGATTGTTTTGGAGAAAGGACGTAATTTTTTGCAAAAAGTAAAAATATCAGGAGGTGGACGCTGTAATTTGAGTCATGCTTGTTTTGAGGTCAGAGAATTGGTAAAGCATTATCCACGTGGGGCAAAAGCCTTGCGTGGTCCTTTCTCTCGTTTTGCTTGTCAAGATACTGTAAACTGGTTTAGGCAACATGGTGTTCGTACCAAAATAGAAGAAGATGGGCGAATTTTTCCCATTTCTAATAAGTCTCAATCTGTAATTGACTGTTTTATGCAGCTTGCCAAGCATTATAAGATAGAGCTTCGTTTGCAAAGTGCCGTAAGAACTATTCGAGTTCCTGATTCTGTGCAGAAAGAATACTCTGTATTGTTGCAAAATGGGGAAGAATTACAGGCAAAATACCTAGTGATGGCAACAGGAAGTAGTCCTAGAATGTGGTCAACGCTTGAAGATTTGGGGTACAAGATTATAGATCCGGTACCTTCTTTATTTACCTTTAATACAAAGGATACTCGATTGAGACAACTCTCAGGGGTGAGTGTACCCAAGGCACATTTGCAGATTGTCGGACAGAAAAAACTACAGGGTGAAGGGCCTTTATTGGTTACTCATTGGGGCTTGAGTGGTCCTGTAATTTTAAAACTCTCAGCTTGGGGAGCGCGTTTTTTACACCGGGAAAGCTATAAATTTCAGTTAAAAATTAATTGGTTAGCGGATTATAATGAATCAGAAATTCGAAGTCTGTTGCAAGAAAATCGACAAAAACATCCTAAGCGTACAGTAGTAAAATATAGTGTTTTGGGCTTACCTCAGCGCTTATGGAATAATTTAGTTGCTGCAAGTGGAATCAATCAGGAAAACTGGGCAGATATATCCAAAAAACAGTTGAATAAATTAGTGACTATTCTATCTGCTAGTATTTTTTCAATACATGGTAAAAGTACTTTTAAGGAAGAGTTTGTAACGGCTGGCGGAATTGATTTAAAAATGATTGATTTTACGCGTTTTGAAAGTAAGCTCCATCCCAATTTATTTTTTGCAGGAGAAGTTCTAGATATTGATGCAATTACCGGTGGATTTAATTTCCAAGCAGCTTGGACAGGAGCTTGGATTATCGGTGAATCTATTGCGGAAAGCTAAGCACAGGCACTGATCTATGCTACTGTAAATATTTCAATAAGTTCAGTGCAAAAAATAGTTGTTTTTGATAAAAAAGATTTTCTTAATTAGTTGACATATAGGTTTTTATATTTTATTTGTGAGGGTTGAAACTATTCTATACTAGAAAAAAGACAAAAATATGTACTTCTTTATGTCTAGATGATCTGCTATTTTTGTTACCGTTGTCAATACTTATAAAGATCTAAAATACAAGAGCTAGATAAAATTATGTTAGTTTGTCTAGCTACCAACTAATCAAATGAGAATCAAAAAAATATAAATCATTACTATTTATTGTGCTTATTGAGAATACAAGTCCCATAGAGGAAAACTGTAGTGCATATAGTTTTTGGGACAACATTCTTTTTCATTAAAGAATCCTATTCTAGTTGGCTAAACAAGATGTTAGTATTAAAGTTGTTTAAGAATATTTAAGTTTTGTAGTGAAATTACAATAATGGAGAAAAATTTGTCGTTTCTTAATAACTTTGTAGTAAATCATAGATCTCTAGTTTTAAAGATCAGAGTGATTTATTAATCTAAACCGTTTTATTTTAGGGAATGAGTTAAAGTCATGTTAGAGGTTATACTGGGTGATAATAGATGAGTAAAACTTAGTTGTTGACTCTAAACATGCTTCGATTAAGCAAATAGGGATATTGCTTTTTTGATTATATAATCGGTTTGCTAGCATCTTGTTTTTTATTTTTTCTCACCTTTTGCTATTTTTCACCTAACAATTATACATATACATAATAAAGTTTAGAGTATGTCTAAATTTATTCCAAAATGGAATGTAAAAGCTCTTTTTAACTTCACGAACTAAAAAACGACTTGAATAAGCTATTATTATACTAATAGTATATTTAATTTAGTTAGATTTGTGGGTAATATACTACCTTTTTAGCCTCAAAAAAATCAGGTAAGCCTCTTTTCTTAAACACACAGATTGAAATTATCCATTATGCAAGGTACAAAACTAATCAACTTTGTTTCACTACTGGATAAAATAGGATTGAATCGTTTTAGAGATTTTGTTAGTTCTCCCTATTTTAACAAAAATCAACAAATTATTGAGTTAGTCGATTTTTTGGTCAAGCAAAAAAATCAAAAGAGGATAGAATTCCTTCAGACTCAAGACTATCAAAAGATATTCAAGCAGAGTCCTCCCAAAAGTTTTAATTTTAGTCGTTTACAAAACCAAACACTTCAATTATTCTATAAATTTCTAGCTCAAGAAGCAACTAATTCAAGAGATATATGGAATTCTCTCCGAGCATTGGATACGGCATTAACCCTTAAAGAAAGTAAATTGGTTGAAGAGATTCAGAAAAAAGTAGAGAAAAAAATTCATCAAAAAGCAGAAATTTTGGACTATTACTTAGCTGCATCTTATCTGAAAACTAAAGAAGATATAAACTGGTTAAAAAAGGGGATTATTTCTTTAGATAGTTATAGACAAGCAATAGAATATATGGATATCATGTATATTCTATCACAGTTAAACTTATATTCTGCCGTAATTTCATTAGAAAACTATAGATATCAAAAAATAGAAGAATTGGCTGACCCCAATTTCATGCGTCTACTTAGGAAGTATGAGCATATTCCTATTGTGAAGGGAAAAACTTTAGCATTTTCGTTACTCATTGCCCCTAATGAAGAGAATTATGAGGAACTGAAGAAATTACTTGAGCAACAAAAGGATGAGTTACAAGGAAAGGACTTACTATTCTTAGTCTCTGCACTATTACGATATGTTATTTTGGGAAATCATCATAGTGATAATGATCCAAATATGTTGAGAGAAACAAAGTTTTTATATAGTTTTTTGATAAAACACAAGGTATATTTTAGAATTGGTAATATTGATAAGATTGATTATATTAATATAGTAAATGTATATATCCACACAGGAGACTTAGAGGATGCGAAATATTTTGCTAAGAATCATATGAGGTTATTAGATGTGGATATTCAAGAAAGTATATATCATTTGATGCAGGCAGAAATCTTATTTACTGAGGGAGCACTGGATCATGCAGAAGGTATTTTATTAGATACAGATTGCCCTAGAGGTTCCTTACATGTGGCTAAGCAGCATTTATTGATTCGCATTTATTATGAAGAATTAAAATGGCGCTTACTATTATCTACCTTGGAGAGTTTGAGAATTTATGTATCTAGAAATACAGTGAAATCTAGCGATATCTCTTCAGACAAAAAAGTGGGTATTTATAATTTTATTAGTGTTACTAAAAAATTGGTCAAACTGAATTATTGTCTAAAAGATGAGTTGGGGTACGAAATTCGAAAATTGAAGCAAAAATTAGAAGGTTTAGATATCGTTTGGAAGAAAAAATGGCTTTTGGATAAAATAGTAATCTGGGAAGCTAAAGCTTAGTTAATATTTATTCTTTTACAATAGAAAGAGTTGTGGAAATAAATATTTTAAAAAAATAACATTAAAAATAATATTGTTATTGGACGATTAATTATTATTTAATCTTGAGGCTTTTTTGTTTTTAAAATGTTGAATAGTAGTGTTTTATGCTTGTAGTTTTAGGTTTGGTATTTTGTGCGCTTGTATCTTAGATATACTACCAAGAAAATCCTGTCTGTAAAATTATCTAGTTTTATGTAACTTTTATTTATAAGCTTCAGTACAATTTATATCTCAAGTACTTTGGTATTTGAGAATTTCTATCCCACAAATCTATAGTCTCATAAAAAGTATTCTTAGTAACATTGATATTCTACAAAGATACCTGACTCTGTTCAGTGTAGACCTGTGTTCTTAATTCATTTCTATCTTACCTACTTTTTATTGTTTTAGACAATACTAGTAATAACTTGTAAAAAATATACATCAACTCAGTTTACAGTGTCCTTAACATTCTCTAATAGTTAAGTGCTAATAACTTCATATATGTGACAATATAATTCTTATGAATTTTCTGATAAATGATCAATAAGAAACAGTACATAATTTAGAATAGTCCCAAGGTCAAACGAGATCCATAACTCCAAACCAAAGATTATCATGCTTGTAGCTGTAACTACTTTTTATTATCACTCAGAGGTTATTGAAGTGTAGTTGATCTGTGTATATCAACTGTGCTTAAATAATTACTCATTTAAAAATTCTAAAAGATGAAGTACAATGTTATTTTTAAACTCGCGTTAATAATAATTTTCTATTATTTATTTTCAGTTGGATTACAAGGTCAAATTATTCCTGCTAGCTCAAATAACAATCAAGGGATCTCTTGGGAAAGTATTTTTACACAAGGCAATGCTGGAAAAGTAAACAGAGGTTTAGTTGACCAAGATGGTAATATGGCGGTTGTTTTTATGCCAGATAGTGAATCTCGTATTCACAAGATAAATGGGAATACAGGGCAACTCATATGGACAAAGACCATAACAGGAACAGTAGGATACGGTATCACAGAAATACGAGATGCAGGTAGGAGTGATTATATCGTAAGTGGTGGTATTGGAAATACTCAAGAGAGATGGGTCGCTCGATTAAATGGAGATAATGGTGATGTCATGTGGGACAAGACATATACTTATACAGGTGGTTCGAATCAATATGATGCTGTCCGAATGACGTTGGTAGGTAGTGACGGATTTATCTATGGTTCAGGATTTGTCAATGGTGATGAGGCAGCAACTATCTTTGTTGTTTATGGCGGACAAGCAATGGTTATGAAAATAAACCCATCCAATGGTAACGAGGTTTGGACACATACGAATAGTGCTACGGCATATGCTTTGGCTGTTGTTCAGAGTTCAGCTGGAGATCTATACTACGGTTCCAAAGTATTTGATTCTAACCTTACACTAACAAAAATAAATACTAGTGGTACAGAACTTTGGACCAATACACTCACGGGTACGGATGTAGTTATTCCTTATGATTTAGCGATTACTTCCAATGATGTAATTTATTTTGGAGGACATTCTGGACGAACAGGGACAGGAGAGCCATTTGATTACACTTGCATCAAGCTCGATCTGAATGCTAATATGCAGTGGATAAAACATTATGCAAACCCTAGAGGATATAGTCTAGAATACATTAGAAATGAACTCTATGGGATAAAAGTCAATAACGAAGCTGTATACATGTTTGGTGGATCTGGTGACGAAAGTAATAGCTATTCTGCAACCAATCAACCTTTTGAGTCTTCGGATGTTTGGAACGGTTGGGTACTGATTACAGACTTGGAGGGGAATATATTACGCAGTGATTTACTATGTCATGATCAGGCCAATACTGCAACAGAATATGGGGATATATTTCAAAATGGGTATGTTGTTTTCAATGATACTGATGCCATGGGAGATACGGAGGTAGGTGTGATGAAAGTAGATCATGGTACATTGACAAGTAGTACTTCAGATTTGTATATTTCTTCTTCTCGGATGAGTGTATTTCCCAATCCTACAAAGGATTATTTTACTATCGAAGGGGACTTCCAAGATTATACCATTCAAGTGGTAGATATATCTGGAAAGGTGTATAGCGATCTAAGTGATCAGTCTAGTCCTATCAGGATTGATCTGAGCTCCTTGCCAACAGGAGTTTATCTTGTTAAGGTTATCAATGAAGTTAATACTAAATTGACCATCAAGAAAATCATAAAAGAGTAATTCTATATTTCAATCAATCCCACTTATTTACTGATTAAATAAGTGGGATTGATTCATCTTATTCTTTCAGACGAGTACCGAGCTGCAGAGAATAATTTGGATTGATCTGCATAGGAATATTTTTATCTATCATAAAATCCAAGGCTTTTTTCTGGTGCTCATTCAGAACAGTAGCTTGGCCTGTTGTATGGATCAACCAAATTTGGTGAATGTATTCATTGACAGCAGTGACCTTATCATAATCTCCATTTTCTTCCTCATTTTGTTCAGAGATATCATAAGTTCCTGCATTAATATCATTATCCATACATTCCCTCAAAAAACCGCCAGAGGTAAAGCTAAAATCGTTGTCAATACGATTATAGGCTTCTGTTATCGTATGGAATACCTCTTCCCACAAAGCATTATAATTCTCTGGTCGCCACATGGATGTTTCTAGCTGACTGAGCGACCAGCCCGAACCATCATAAGAAGCGACATAAGGCCAGTCATCCGTTTTCATGGCAATTCCATAGATATCATTGGAAGAGAGTACTTTAGAATCTGTAATACCATCTACAAACCTGCTTTCTCCCGAGACAAACATCAGGTTATTTTTTAAGCCCTCTAGTAAATTTGCTTTATCCGTATCTATGACGCCATCTTCATCTTGATCCAAAAAATTAGAGAACAAACGAACAGAATGTTCAAATATCTCCTTAGCAGAAGCTTGGGATGATGGGTGGGGCTCGTCATTGCTAGAAACAATGTAAAAATCATCAATTTCATGAACATAATGACACTCTTTGAGTAAAAATGACCTTAACTTATCTTGGTCCTCCATATCTTTGTCGGTACAAGAGGAAAAGCAAAGTAAGCTGATAAAGAAGGATAGATGTATTTTCTTCATGATCAATGTTTTAAGTTTAAAAATATTCCTTTTTGATTGTCCAAAAGACCTGGATCTACTCTATTCTCAAAAATGCTTGCTAGCATTTGAATGTTATCTTTTAATTATACTAATCCATAGTTAAGTAGAATTTTTGATTATGGATGAGTATTATATACAGACTATAAATAAACTAACGAGTTCAATGTTTCTTTGGTTAGTTGTAGGGGGGAGCAGTCCGTGAAGTTTTTGCAAGCAACTGAAAAACTTCACGGACTAAAGAGGGTTAAATACAAATCTTCCTTATGATGGTACATTGATGTTTTATGACGGCACATTGGAATACGCCACTACAATTTGATATTTTTTATACTGATACACAATCAAAAATAGAGCTCAGTACCAATAAAATATTTATTACAGACTGATTAATCTGCTTTTATAAATTTTTCTTGCACTTTAGAACCTCTCTGATAAGTCATCACTACTCGAAAACCAATCCATGCTTTCGCTGTATATGGAGAGTATAAGGCTCGACTACTGGCAGCCAGGAAATAAGGCGAATTTGCCCAATCACCACCTTTAGTCTTTTGGAATGGTTCCCGATCTTTTAGTTCAGGATACATACTTAATTGCAACTCATTTGGTTCAATATTAAAAATCGACTGACAATCTCGCAGAATCCGTTTAATATCAGGCTGGATACGATTTTTATAATCTGTGGAGGTAGTGTCAGTATCATAACCTGCTGCTGCCCAAAGTTCTATTATTTGGGATCTTACTTCATTTTCCTCTAAATCACAAAAACAAGTACTTTTCCCTTCTCCCCAATTGATAACAGATTTTAAAGGTCTTATTGTTGGCTCAATTTGGTAGGCTTCTAAGGTTGGAGGCAATGGCGCATCCAACACCCATTCTGCAACATTACCAGCCATATCATACAATCCAAAATTATTGGCAGGGAAAGACTTTATCGGACTAGAGTACAACATATTTTTATCTTCTGTTTCATTGTATCCTTTATTTGTGGCTGCATAAGTACCAAAATTTGCTTGATACTTTCCATCTTTCATTAATTCTGTTCCTGACCAAGGAAAAACAGGATAATTCTCGGCTTTTGGATCAAGGTTTGTCCCTAATGCTGCATATTCCCATTCCGCTTCAGTAGGTAATCTAAATTCTAAACCATCATTTTTATAACCAAGTTTGCCAGAGACTGCTCGTATTTGATTGGTTTTCCAATGACAATAAGCTTTTGCTTGATCATAACTTACTCCCACTACAGGATAATCATCATAAGCAGGATCAGAAAAATAAGTTTTCCACATGGAGGGAGCTGTAAGATCTCTCACCCACACTAAGGTATCTGGATAAACACGAGTTGATGATTTTATCCTATAATCTGCACGATTATATTTTTTGTATGAACCCTTTATATAATCTGTTCCTGAATCAAAATCTCTTGCGGCTTTCGCCCAATTATATTCAGAATATTGATACTCTAATAGTCGAACATCTAACTCGCGTCTCCCTCCAAAGCTCTCATCTCTAAATGAACAGATACTTTCTAGTTCTCCACCAGGTGACCAATCTAATTCTTGTTCCCAGTCAACACCTATTCTACCATCAGCATATTCTATCTCATGACCAGCTATTAAATGAGCAATGGAATCACGAACCCAATGTACAAATTCTCGATATTGTGCATTGGTCACCTCATGAGATTGCATATAGAAAGACGGGAGTTGGACGATTTGGGCTGACTGTGGATATAAAATATTACTATCGCCATCCAGATATTGTCCAGGATAATCCCATGTTTGTCCCATGAGAAAAATTCCTCCTTCTACCTTTTTAATGCCCTCTAATAAATGGGTAAGATCTTTTTTAGATACTTTGGTTGTATTACGTTGAGCATAAACTAATGAACTACTCAGTGTACAAATGATAAGGAAAACAGTAAGTCTTATTAATGGAAGCATATTGGATTTCATTTTTTATTTTATTGGGCTAGTTATTAAAATAATTTAGTTTTGGTGTGATTCATCGCCTAATCTACTTTCATAAACTTTTCTTGAGCAATTGAGCTTTTATTATAACTCATCACTACGCGAAACCCTAACCATGCTTTATTTGTATTGGCAGGTAATACAACTCGGCTACTTGCTGCTAAAAAGTAAGGTGAATTGATCCAACTTCCACCTTTAACCTTTTGCAATTCTTCCCCTTTTTTGGTATTGGGATCAAAAATCGACTGACAATCCTGTAGAATTCCTTCAATATTAGGTTTAATGTAGTTTCTATAATCCGCTGAGGAAACATCGGTATCGTAGCCTGCTGCTGCCCAAAGTTTTAATAACTTAGTACGCAATTCACTTTCTTCCATCCCACAAAAATCCCAACTAGTTCCAGCTCCCCACTTTACACTCGTTTCTGAAGGAGTTAGTGTTGTATCAATTTCATAAGTTTTGAGTGTTGGAGGTAATGGCGCATCCAACACCCATTCTGCAACATTACCAGCCATATCATACAATCCAAAATTATTAGCAGGAAAGGTTTTTATGGGGCTAGTATATAATATACTCATATCCTCAGTTTCAGTAAACCCTTTATTTTCATCTCCATAAGGACCAAAATTTGCTTGATACTTTCCATCATTATGTAAGTCTGTACCCAACCAAGGAAACACAGGATAATTCTCAGCTTTTGGATCAAGGTTTGTTCCTAAAGCTGCGTATTCCCACTCCGCTTCTGTAGGTAATCTAAATTCTATATCCTCTCCTCTGTATCCCAATTTTCCTAAAGTAGAACGCAGTTGATTAGTTCTCCAATGACAATATGCTTTTGCTTGCTCATAACTTACTCCGACTACAGGATAATCATCAAAAATAGGATTAGAAAAATAAGTATGAAACATTACCGATCTCAACTGCGAAGCAGGAAGATCTCTTTGCCATGCCAAAGTATCAGGATAAACATTAATAAATTTGCGTTCTATATAATCATTTCGTTTGTAATTCTTTGATGAACGTTCATTGGCAAGAGTCTCTACAACTGCACTCCAATTGTACTCAGAATAATCATAAGTTATTTTTCGAACATCTAGTTCACGGCTTCTAGATATACACTCATCTCTAGCAAAAAACATTACATCTAATTCTCCTCCGATAGACCAATCTAGTTCTTGATCCCAAGCTACTCCCGTTCCATTTCCATAGTCTTTTGAATGACCAAGTAATTGATGTGCAATAGAATCACGCACCCAATATACAAATTCTCGATATTGTGCATTAGTCACCTCATGAGATTGAATATAAAATGATGGTAACTGAATAGTTTGTGTTAACTTTGGATACAATAGGATACTATCCCCATCTAAATACGCTTCAGGGTAATCCCATCTTTGTCCCATGAGAAATGTTCCACCTTCTACCTTTGTCATTCCTTCTAATAAATGCATAACATCTTTAGGAGAAACCTTGATTTTGGCTTTCTTGTCATGTTTTTGGGCATATAAGACTGAACAAGTAGAGAAGCAAATGGTAAGGAAAATTATAAATCTTGTTATTAGTAATGCTTTGGAAGTCATCTTTTTGGCTTGGTTGAGAGAATTCCTTAGTTCGCTGATTAAAAAACGAACTGTGAATGGTTATTAATAATAGAGTTTATTACGAATAGTTTTGTATGCAAAATAACTTCTTGCACGACTATTCTGCGTTATGTACTCGACTTCGTAGTTCTACTATGAGTCTCCGTGCAGTCTTGACTATTCGCACAAGCGAGCAATTTATGCTCTATACAACTCCATTTGTAATAAGCTCTAATGCAATGTAAAAATTATTTTGCTCTCTAACTAATCCCTTTTTTGGCAATTGGAAACCACTCTTACCAACTAATAGTTGCTGTTTCGGTGATATAATATCTATTATTAGACATTCCATAAAGATAACCGTCTATTAGTTCTAGTTCTGTCACTAGATTCATACTTGATTCCTTATTATATTTTATATAAATATGATCACCAGACATGGTATATTCTCCCCAATGAACTTCATCGCCAAATATACTCGAACTTACATATCTAAATCGTTTATCCACATAAAATTCTAATTCTGTACTTCCCATAACTGTATCACTATAAGCGCAAAGCTTTACTGGCGTTTTATAATAATCAAATGTATAATTGACTAAAAAAGGAGATAGATATAACAATGCACTTACAAAAATATGTAAGCTGCTATATTGATTAGTACTTACACTCTTTCTAAATATTGAAATTATTCCCCAAGTCAATACAAAGTAAGGTCCCAAAATTAAATATAGAATCAAAGGAGAAGGAATAAAAGATAGGAATGTATATGCTGCTACTTTCAGAAGTAAAAAGCTTGATGCCCATATTATAGCAGATTTTAGTTTTAGTAGTTGGGGGGGTATCATATTTTATCTATGCTTTTTATGAATGTAGGGCTTATATCCTATGCTGTTATGTTATAATATTGTCCTTTCAGAACTCAGTGATATGCTCTAAGTCAATAATGAAATACTTTTTCTTGCCAATTTATAATCAGATTTTTATAAATTTTGTCAACTCTGGACAATTTTCTCGTTATCAATTTATTGCAAAAGGTAAATGATCTAAGGAGGTATAACAATAGTCCGTAAAAGTTAGTCCTGGCCTGGCTTTGAAATATTTTTTTCTTTTCCATTTACTACAGCTACGGCTACTCCATTCTTAAAATGTTCAGTAATATTAGAGTAGACTAGAGGAATAACGAGTTCTCCTTGGAGGTTGATAAAACCATATTTCCAAATCTCTTTTGAAGATTGCAGTTTTCTCTCGAGTTCTACATCTCTTTTGCCTACTACAGCCAAACCTTCTTGAAAATGGCTGATGTAATGATATTTTGGCTCTAAAATAACTTCATTTTCTGCATTTACAATTCCAAAGCTTAGTGGGTCTTCTTGCGGGGGGGCTTTTCTACTTTTTTTAAACAAAAATAGGCTATGTTCGCTATCTAAGTCCTCTATTAGACCGTATAGATAGGGTGTAATCAATTCTTTTCCTTCTATATTTATGAGGCTTTTTCCAAAACCAAAGTGATTGTAGTTTTTTTGGGTAAAGAATAGGCCTGTTGAGCTTTGAGTCAAGGATAAATAAGGTGACTTTGTGATACTATCGCCTTTTAAATCAAAGAGATATTTTTGTTTTTTTATATCCGAGCTCATTATATAATGTTGTCCAGAAGGATGTTCATGAATACTGATGTCTTGAAACTTTGGAGCTAAGATTTCTTGATTTTTTGAGTTGATTAGACCAGAGAACAATCGGATTTGTTTTCGATTTCTAGGACCTATATAACTCATGGTATCCTTGATCTTAAAAAATGTTTGTTCTCCTTCTAGTGTAGGACTGGGCAAATGAACAATGTCTAAAGGATAATCGTATTCAAAAGGGATAATAATATGACCTGAGGTATCTATAATGCCCCATTTGTTGTTATGAGAGCTATTCGTGTATGCTCCTACAAAATGGATATGCTTTAGGTAGTTATAATGATGATGTTTGTCAGGTTGATTAAATTGTATTGGGATAACTTCTTCACCTTCTTCATTGAAGAGTCCATATTGATTGTCTTTTATGGCAAGTACAAAATCATGATTTAGGTAGTGTAAGGCATCATATTGATTATCAAGAATGAGTTCTTGATTATCAATATTCATCAATGCCCATTTATTTGTTGTTTTATCCTGTACAGTTATAAATTTTTTATGCGGTGCAAAATATCCAAGATTGTCATAAATAGGTTCTAGGAGGATGTTGCCATTACGATCAATCAGGCCATATGTACGCTTTTGGGTTTTCTGATCCAAAAGACAGACAACAAAGTGATCATTCTTGAGTGTTTGATAATGAATAGATTGATAAGTTGGAGGAAGAATAAGCTGACCTTTATTATTTACAAGACCGTATTTGTAGATCTTTTTACTTGTATCTACGGTATAAATTACAGCAATATCTGCTACTGAGTCTTTATAATTAGAATAATTAGGTTTGTATATATATGTATGCTCATCCAGAACCAAGTTCCCTTTTTTATCAACCAGTTTACATTTTTGGTTTTTGGGATTTTTTTGTATAAATAGTTGGTCTGTCCATACAGAATTTCCCTCCTCGTAGATAGAATAAGTGGCACGTATTTGTTTAAAATTGAAATCCCGAATTTCTATATAATCTCCTTTTTGCAAAAAAAGATAATCCCCATGAAGCTGAATATCATCATACTCAAAAGGAAGTAAAACTTCTCCTGAAATGCTCAACGCTCCAAATTTGAAGTAACCTTTAGTAGAGAGCACTGGATAGGGAGTCGATTTGTTTTGAGGTGCATTAGGGGAAGTAATACAAACTATAAAAAAGCCTGCTTGTTTTTTCCACAAATAATTACTCATACCAATTACATCAGAACCAGAATAAGGAGTAAAAGGATGTTTATATGGAATCTGTTTGTTGATAATGGCAGTATCTGCATCTGTATATTCGTAAGCAGAAATGGGGGCAGAATTAGGTGATTCTAAGCAACTTTTATCAAAATCCCCAGTTCCATAAACCTTACTGATTTTTCCAGATTGCTCTCGAACTACAAAATAGTGGTAATGATAATTTTGAGGAGCATAATCTGAAAAAGGATGTATGGGAATTCTTGGAATCCTATTTCGATAAAATTCAGGATTGGGCACAGTCTCATAAATAGAAATGAGTTGTTGTCCTTTATGAAATGGATAATAGCATATATTTCGTTGTATTTTGTTGGGAGTAAAACCATCTTCTTCCAAATAAAAAAGATTGGGATAGCTCATCCGAGCTATAATTTCTTGTTCTGTGCTCGGTATTTTTAGCGTTTGTTGTGCGTTTAAATGAATTGTATTTGCACAGCAATAAAAACAGACTCCTAAATATTGAATAAATAGTAAATAGTTTACTCGCATAAATTTATTTTGATTAAAGTTATTATAAACTATTTATCTAGATGCTACTGGATTCGTATTTGGTGTTTTTTATTAAAAAACTAATGTTTATCGGGTTTTGAGATTTCTACATCTTGTACATGAATCCCTTTCTTGATTTGTCCCTTGGCTAATCCATTTTTAAAATTTTTAGTAATTTGGTAGTATTGATAGGGGATGATCAATTCATTTTTTTGATTGATAAAACCATATTCCCAACCCTCTCCATTACGTTTCCCTACAACTGCCAAACCTTCACTAAAAAAGCTCAAATAATCATATTCAATAGGGATGATTAACTGGTCTTGATAATCAACCATTCCATATTTATAAGCATTGGTAGTTATATCATAAACTCCTAGCAGGACTAAAGAATCATTACTATCAAAGATTTTATTGTAAGATTCATTAAAAAATAACTGCTTGGTTTTTACATCAAAAATACCTTCTTGAGTTTCTTGTGCAGGATGTTGTCTAGCAATAGGCTGTCTCATTGCAAGTAACTCTATGGGATCGAGATAATTTTTATAAACGTGATATTTATTAGAGGACTCTTGTACAGGAAAAAGTCGTATATAATCGTATTCTGCAGCCAAAAGTAGATTCCCACTTAGATCAATTATTCCAAGTTTATCCCCAGTTTTAGGGGCTTGTTTGATTGTAAAGAAAGGTATTTTGTCGGGATAGGATTGATTAAATTGAAGATAGGTATAGCTTTGTTCTGATAATTGATGTGTTGTGGTATCCAGAATTTGATAAACAGGACGATATTTAGGGGATTTCTTTTTGGTATTTTTTAGGTATGAAAAAAGTACGTAAGCAGAAGAAGCATAATAGTCGAGACGAAGCTGACTAGCCTTATGGCCAAGGTTTAATACAGTTTCTCCTTTTTTGTTGATGATTGTAAAATCCTTATGCTGTTCTACAATAGCATAATTGCCTACAAAATTGACATTTGCAGTTTGAAGATTTTTCCATTTATTGATCTCGAACTTCAGTGGAATAACTACTTCAGCATTCTGATCAATGTAGCCATACTGATCCTCTTCATAAACAACAATAAGTCCTTCTGACATCTGTCCTATGTAGGAGTATTTAGGACTACAAATTATTTCCCCCAAAGTATCCACTAGCCCATATTGGTAGATCTGTCCATTAGACTTCCTAATTTTACGCAATCCAGCATAGTCGTCTGAATCTAGGATATAAGTTGTAGAATCAAGCAAGGCTTTTCCTTCTTTATCGTAGAGCTTATATTGTTGGTAGCCCACTTTTTTGATCCAAAGATCTTTTCCCCACGCTTGCTTAGACGGACTTGGGGGATTTATTGCTTCAGTTCTGCTGAGTTCAGCTCTTGCTGTGTAGAAATAGCGAACCGAATCATCTCCTATCTGAAATGTTGTATGTTCTTCGTTTCTGTTTGCTTTTGTTTGATGCTTATAATGCCCTTTGAAGGGAGGTAGGACAGGACTGTAATTTGCCTGAAGTATTAGAATAGAATCCTTTGAGGTACAGAATATATAATCCTTTTTATCATTGATGGGAGCATAATGAACAGGGGAAAGCTCATTACCAAATGTGTCTAGTGCAATGGTATCCTTTTTAGAAAATAGAATATAAGCAAGCTTATATTTTTTAGGATCATCAGGATCTATGCCCAAACCAGTTTTTCCATTTTTGTAGTGGTCTACAAACCAAGCTTGAGATGGATGGATAGAATTATTTAGCTGTGGGATTGTTTTTCCTTGAATGCTATCTACAGGAAGTAAGTCCTTAGGTGTAAATTTGACATCTCCGTAGCTTTTGAGAATTTTTCCTGATTGATGGCGCAAGATTAAACCTAATTGGTGTTCTTGCTGCTCCAACAATGGACCCGTTTTAGTTATTCGCTTTGTTGTAACTGTCTGCTGTATAAAAATCAGTTGTACTTTATTATAAAAATGGTGGTATCTAAATTCAATACGATATAGTGAATTTTTATATTGTTGATGGTTGTGAGCGTATTTTGTTTCAAGTTTATTGGAGAAGTTTGTTGTATGATAAATAATCGAATTATTAGTCTGACCTACTATATTAACTGTTACTATTAGTAATAGTAGTCCTATGGTGATTATGCTTTTTATATTCATAAGTTTATATATTTGTGAGTAACCATAATTACAACGTATAGCTGTAACTGTACTCTGATTTCCTGTGTGTTTTGCTTATGTTGGATGAAGCTATCTACCATCCAAAGGTAGCTTAAGTTTATAGGTTTTTAGTAGCTACAATTAATTTGTATTTAACCCCGAAGAACTCCGTGAAACAGATCCTTCGCAAATTATTGCATTTTATTCAATCATATTTATTAATTTTATTCTGTAATTTTTTTGCAAGTAGGTGGGCATAATTACTATAAAATTAATTGTGTCCACCTACTTAATTAGTTCTGATCACTTAAAATCACTTCAAAATTAAAGTTTAGTCTATCATTATGAAAAACATACTAGTGCCTACCGATTTTTCAGCTAATGCTACTCATGCTTTAGAATATGCTATTGATATAGCAAATGTTTTTGATGCAGATATTCACTTACTACATGCATTTAGTGTCTCTGCTGGTGCAGGACATCTACTGAAAGTAGATGATGTGATTTATCAAGACCGCAAGACTGAGATGGATGGTCTGATTGCAAAATATACAACCAAAATGAAGCGCGAAGGGCAGCTGCAAGGTATTGTCCGAAAGGGGACTGCTGTCCGTGAAATTATTTTCCAGATGGCAAAAATGGAATCAGACATGATTATTATGGGGACTCAAGGGGCAACTGGTTTTGAGCGTTTTGTATTAGGAAGTGTAGCTAGTGCAACAATCCAGAAATCAACAGTACCTGTATTGACAGTGCCTAGCAATAGTCCTGATTTACACACAAAGAAATTATTATTAGCTTTGGATACCACTCATCTGAAAAGTACTTTTGATCTAGGACCTTTGATTGATTTGTACGAAAAATACGCTATCCAAATCCAACTCTTACATGTTCTTGAGAGTAAAAAAGAGGAAGAAATTGATCCTTCGATTCGTTTACAACTGGCAGAAGCTAATATTCCGAGTACTTATGCAGAGATAGAGGCAACAGATGTTAAGGAAGCTATTTTGAACTATGCAAAACAAGAAGATATAGACATTCTTTGTATGATTCATCATCCAAGGGGTTGGTTCGATAAATGGTTTGATCCAAGTATGACCTATTCTATTGCGTTGGATGCTGCCTTGCCTTTATTGGTCTTATACAATTTGTAGTTTGTGAAGTTGTTTAAAAATCATCTTCACCGCCGCATCAAATTCGTTGATTTAGCTTCGCAGAATTAACTTCGTTGAGTTCTACAGGGGATATAATTCATTCATCAGACTAAAAATAAATCACTGTATTAGGCAAAAGATTACTGATTCTTCGTTGTTCTCTTTTGGAGATGGGGTTGTGTCCCAAATAAAGAAAATTGAGATGCTTTAGCTGATCTAACTCAATAGGCAAATGAGTCAGATTATTCTCTCCCAAATCCAAAACGCTCAGGTTATTTAGGCGAGTTAGGGCAACAGGCAAACGTTTTAGATGATTGCCCTTGAGAATCAGTTTTTGCAAATTTTCCAGCTCAATGATGAATTTAGGGAAATTTTGCAATTGATTATCAATCAGAGAAAGAATCTTGAGTTGCTTCAATTGATATAATTCTAGAGGAAGTTCCTTGAGTTTTGCACCAATAAGAATTAATTCTTCAAGCTTAGTAAGCTGAGCTAACTGTTTGGGGACGTTTTCTATTGGGTTATAACTAATATGCAGCTTTTTTAATGCCTTCATATCACCAATAGTACTAGGTAAATGTTGAAGATAATTATTGTTTAGTGAAAGCATTTGTACACAGCGGAGTTTGTTCCAAGCTTGGGACAGGTCTGGTAAAATACTGTTGTGGAATTTGATTTCTTGCATGAGTGCGAGTATATGCTTCCAGCCATTTTGCATTGATATATACAATAAATCAGGCGTTTGGCAAAGTAGCTGAGCAAGTTCTTGATCAGCTGGTGCACCTACTGCTTTCATTAATTCTACGGCAAGTAGATGATTATTGGAATCTGTGCTCTTGAATAATCTTTTTATTTGTTGGAGTCCTTCTTGCATTTTTTTTACTTTAGGATCATAGTCCATGACTTTTTATTTTTTAACTTCACGGACTATAGTTGAGAGAGACTTTTTGGTTTTATTGTAGATGAATTGCTCTTTAGGGTAATTTTCTCTTACACAAAAAAGAATAATATTGTTTTTTATTGCAAATTCATAAAACGTAAGAAATATTATTTTGTTAAGGAAAATAAAGACTTTTTTAGTAAAATGATTCTTTAAAATTAGCCTAGACAGTAAAAAACAAAAAAGTCATAGAAGATTATTAGCTATTATGTATATTTTTCTGCAAATTTGTAGGGGCTATTATCAGGCTCAAACTGATAAGTTCATTATATACCAAACAAAGATAAGGAAGTAGATATTCAATTTTTATTTTAGAATAATTTGTCTAACTACTTACTTACAAGGCCGATATTTAACATGGAAGAAAAGGGAAAACAATTTATTGAAAATTACGTGGGTAAGGTTTTAGAATTGCAAGAACGGAGTCGGAAATTTTCCAAAAAAGACTTTAGTGAAGCTATTCAAGATCTACACCTAAGTACCCGAGAAGAAGCTGAGATCCAACGTGAGTTCAATCGGCTGTTTCAGAAGGGAGGCGCATATTACAAGGCAGGCAGTTATGAAAAAGCTATAGAGCACTTAGAAATAGCAAGTCACTTAGACCCTTTTCATCTAGCAACTCACCTTATTTTAGTTGATGCATACAAACACCTATATCTAAAGACACACCGCAGATCTTATGCAGATAAAGCTATTGATTACTGCAAAAGTGGTATGAATATTCAGGTCTATAATCCGTATTTTCCCAAAATAGAAACTTATATGGAAGAACACTTGGAGGCTTCCAAACGAAGTAAACTCCTTTCTTACAGTGGTGTACTGGGGACTGTAGGAGGAGTAGGACTGGTTATCGCAAATTTAGCTAAGGTTCTTTCCTTAAATATTTTGGTAGGAGCTGTTTTTGCAGTATTAGGGCTTATTGCTTTTGTACTGGGAAGATCCATGCAGAAAACTGCAGAAAAAAAGCTAAAAAGCACGACAATTTCAGTAGTTTTTGCTTAAGTGACTTCTATACGAAGCTAAGCTCAAAGAGCTCAATCCAAAAGTTGCAGGGGATTCACTAGCAGCAGATCATAACTTAAAATCTTAAAGCATTTTGAATCTAGAATACTTCATAGCTAGGCGAGTAGGTGCCACCACTAAAAAATCCTTTTCCAATGTCATTATGCGGATTGCAATTGCAGCAATAGCCTTGAGTATTGCTACAATGATCATTGCCTCATCCATGGTAGCAGGTTTCAAGCAAACAATCAGCGAAAAGGTTTTTGGATTTTGGGGACATATACATATTACCAATGATTACAACCATAGTAACAATTCTTCTGGTGGACTCCGAACTCCTATAAACATGGATCAGCCTTATTATCCTTTTATAGATACCTTAGATCGGATAGAATATAGCTACACAGAATACAAAGAAAACCAGGAGAAGGATATTAATATTTCTATTAATTCTGGGATAAAGCATATCCAAATTTTTGCAAAGCGGGAAGGGATCATCAAAACTAAAGATCAGATTGAGGGAATTGTGCTGAGAGGCGTAAGCTCTGACTATTATTGGGATTTTCTAAAACAATATATTGTAGAAGGAGATACTTTGGCGCTTACATCCGATCGTATATCCAAGGATATTCTGATTTCCAAGAATACTGCACAGCGTCTAAAACTAGGTCTTGGAGATAAATTATTGGTCTATTTCATACAGTCGGGAACAACCGTTGCTCGAAAATTCAAGGTAAAAGGAATATATAAAACAGGCTTGGAAGACTTTGACCGGAGATTTGCTTTGGTGGACATTCGAGCTATCCAAAAACTAAACAACTGGCGACCTTACAAGAACTATGGGGGGCAACTTATACTTAATGAACGAGGGACTCCTCTGACTCGTTATGATCTAGAGGATGGGCTTTCTGGAAACCAATTCAATAAGTTAGTCCGGCAAAATCCTATTCGACTTAAGGGGGTGACCAGTAGTACAGAAAATACTTGGGATTATCTAGAAGGTCGTATGATAGAAGGGGAGCGTTTTGATTTGAGTGACACCGCTACACAAGCAGCAGTTATTCCCAAGAGACTAGCCCAAGAACGTCAAGTTCAAATAGGAGATACCTTATCTCTCAATTATCTAGACTCGCCTATGGATGATTTGATTAGCTTGGATGTGGTAGTAGCAGGTATTTATGAAGCACCTAATGTTGAATTGAGTAACTTAGAGGGAAGTAACTCAAGAACAACAAAGTTATTATTTGAGCGAACCATTTTTGTTCATTGGGATTTCTTGAATAATATCAATCATCGTTTGGCACCTCAAATTTCAGGTTTTGAAATCTACATTGATGATATAGAACAGCTTGAAGCCATTGAAAAGTATATCTATAAGGTAGAGTTAGAACGACGTGGTGGAAGTGGTTATCCTTACACTATTCGAGACATGGAGCCCGTCATCCTAGATTGGTTAGAGCTGACGGATATGAATGAGGTAATCATTTTGGCTATTATGATTTTAGTTGCGATTATCAATATGATTACGTCGTTGATGATTCTGATCCTAGAACGTACGAATATGATTGGAATTTTGAAGGCTTTAGGTGCAAGTAATTGGTCTGTGCGTAAAGTATTTTTATACAATGCTAGCCAAATTATTGCTTGGGGATTGTTGATCGGTAATGTTTTTGGAATTGGCTTGTGTTATTTGCAAGAACTCTATGGATTTATACAATTACCTGAGGATTTATATTACGTATCCACAGCACCAGTAAGCATGGATATGTTGACAATTATATTATTAAATGTAGGAACTTTATTTATCACCCTTTTAGTATTGATTTTACCTTCTTGGTTGGTGTCCAAAATTGATCCTGTTAAGGCTATTCAATTTAAATAATTTGCTTCACTACTTGTTCATCATCAACTACCTAACTTCGTAGAATACTCATCAGAGGACTGTAAAAGATAAAGAAATACTCAACTTATAATATGTTTGCAAATTTTTTAAAACTAATTCGTTTACCCAACTTATTATTAATTGTCTTCACGCATACGATCATACGTTTTGGATTGATCGAACCTTTCTATGATCGAATTGGCCCTGGAGCACCTTTGGATCTAATATCCTTTTATATCCTAAGTATTACAGTGGTTTTGATTGCGGCAGGAGGTTACATTATCAATGATATTTATGATCAAGAGATTGACAAGCTCAATAGACCTGATAAACGAATTGTTGGCAATAAATTAAGCATTGGACTTAGCTGGATTTTCTATGCAACTTTCACAGGAACAGGGCTTGGGCTAACCTTTATTTTTTTTAGTAATTGGATATATTGGGTAATTAATCTTGGTGCTATTTTAGCCTTAGTTTTGTATGCAATAAGCTTAAAAAAGCGTGGATTTATAGGGAATCTTTTAGTGGCCTTACTCTGTGCTTTAGTACTAATCGAAGTTACCTATGAGGACTTGAGTTATCTATGGCACCACAGTCAAATTCTCGAAAATACAGATGCAATTTTCCGATTTACTCTTCTTATGGCTTATGTCCTTTTTGCTTTTTTATCCACCTTGGCTAGAGAATTAACCAAAGACTTAGAGGACCAGGAAGGAGATCGAGCGTTAGATTGTAAAACCTTGCCCGTAGTTTGGGGAGCCAAATCAACTAAATGGGTCATTGTAATATTGAGTTGCTTGTTATTGGGGGTTTTAGGCTTCGAATTATATCTGTTTGTTCCTTTTTATAATTTTATGGCTATAACTTATATTGCTGTTTTCCTTATTTTACCTGTTTTGTTTTTGTTTTATCGCTTGTCGAAGGCTTCTGAACAGGAACATTATCATCAGTTGAGCCAACACTGGAAGGCTTATATGTTTTTGGGGATTTTCTTCCTAGTGATTTATGATTTGAATTTCTTTTAGGTATAGGAAGATGTATATAGGTAAGTAATGCTCATCCCTTTGGGTGGACAATTGAGAATAGGAGTAAGAGCGTGAGCGAGTATAGATTTGGGTTCAACGGAAAAGAAGATGATCAAGAATATGGTAACCAATTCATCCAAGATTATGGCTTTAGACTCTATAATCCTTCCATCGCTAAGTTCCTTAGCTTTGATCCGCTTGCACCTAACTATCCTTGGAACTCTCCATATGCTTTTGCTGAAGGTGATGTAATTAGATCTATTGATCTTGATGGGCTTGAAAAGGATATTGTTTCAGATAAATTAACTGGTACAGGTAATGTGATGATAGTTATAGGAAGTGATGAAGAATTAGAAAGAATGTCTACAGCAATAAAAAATGTGGGAATATTAAAAGGAAAAAATACGAACTGGGATTATATTTTAACAGATGATGTTTCTAAGGCTGAAGAACTTTTAAAAGGGTATGGAGACATTGCTAATTTACATTATCGATCTCATGCAGGACAAGAGTCGGAAGGTAGCACGAGATTTTCATTGCAAATGACAGCTGAGGGCAGTGATTCTAAAATGGCAAGTAGAGAATGGGTTAAATATTATAATACCAATGGAACTAGTTCCAAAGATCCAGGAAATAAGGCTATGGCTATGAAGATTGAAAGTTTTTCAAATATTTTGAAAAAAATATCAGCTGGTGGCAATGCCATATTTGCAGGTTGCCAGTTAGGTAAAAGCGAAGGACTATGCAATGCTATAGCTTCTTTAGGCAAGTCTGATGTAAATTATTACTTCAATGCAGATTATACTGCCCAAACAAGAAGCATATTCCGGAGTGGAAATGCAATAAAATATTATAAAGGTCGTGATAAAAACTTTGTTAATCAAGAAGTATTCAATCGGACATTTAATTCAGGTGATTCTGAATATATTAATAGCATTGGAGGTAAAACAATGTATAATTATGGATTCTTTAAACTTGTGGATAAAAAATTAGAACCTGTCGTAGATAAAAACGGATATGGACTATCTATAAAACTTTTATCCGAAGGGGATAAAGCTTGGGACTTTGTCCATCCAGATGAAATTGTCAAACATAAATACTATCAAGAACGGGAACTAAAATCATTTAAAATTCAACCTAAACAACCATAACATGGTAAGAAATATGATAATCTTATTAGCTCTGTTGGGGGTAATAAAAGTGTGTGAAGGACAGTCATTAATATCTATTTATAATTTCTCACTAGAGTATATTTTTAATTCTCGTCCTAATATCACAAAAAAATACATTGTGGAAGGAAATATATCAACATCTTTTCTAGATGCAGACTACAAACCAACTTATATCGAATTTGATTCTAATTTAGAAAAATATAATGTCTTGAATTATGATGAAAATGAGCAGTTAGTGTCTATTGAGGTGTATACAAATAAAAACAAACAATTTAGGATGAACATCTTTGATGAGGGAAATTTTATTTTTATGACATTAACCTTCCCTCACAACAATGCTTGGTCTCAAGAAACACCTTATGGAGCATTTTTTTATGAAAAATCGGTAAATAATTTATTCTATATATGCGGATTTTTTGATAGCCCTTTGGTTAAAGATAGTTGTAATAATTATAATTATAAAAATGTAATACATGCCATAATGCGTTTAGATAAAGATTTTGATACTAAAGAAATTCATAGATTTAGCAATGATCAAATTTTCTATCGCAGCACAATAACAAAAACAACAGAATATATTAAAGAAGATATTTGTTTTCCAGGAATTCCAAATCCTTTAAATAAAGATACTTATGAAATGAGTGTTTATGATTTACTCAAAATGGGCAATAAATTTTATAGTAGTTTTAGAGCTACTACTCTTTATAAAAAACAACCTTTTCTTTGGCTTTGCTATCCAGAATGTAATGGAATCTCTCCAGTTTTTAATGAATAGTTAAACTGTAAAACAGAAAAGCGGTATGCTTCGAGACTAGGTCGCATCTAGCACCGCCATTTCCCTTGATACACCGTATCAAGCCCACCCGAGTCGGGAGAGCTTGTGCTAGTAGTACAAAGGTTAAGCAAAGTAGCGCTTTAAAAGCGGAGTGGGCATCGTTCGTTAGTCACTTACTCTCGGGAGAGCTTGTGCCAGTGGCACAAAAAGAGTAGGCAAAATAGGAGTTGGATTCCAAGCCCTCCCTTAATCACAAAACCACTATTGATCGGATTTTCCGATAAAAAATTAGCGAACTTATATTATTATAGAATGGCTTCATTATCAGTCTATTTTACAGGTTCAATCTAAACTTGGTCATCGCTTTGCTTCTTCTACCGAACGTTATAAAATGCACAAAATCAAGACTTTACAAGAAGATTTCTTCTTACATCATCCTCTTAAATAATCTTTTTTTCAATTGATAAAAAATCATTATGTTTACATAAGAAAAAGTTTTTTTTTAGCAGCTAAGCTGCACTAATCTCCGTATGGATGTCCGACAGGTGATTTCTGATATTAAGGTGCGTGTGGATGATAATGAGGATGGTTTGGCTGATGCTTATGAGGCTGATGTCTTGCAGGTGAGTGATGCTCATCCCTTTGGGTGGACAATACAAAGTAGGAGTAAATCTGTTTCTAATTATCGTTATAGCTTCAATGGTACGGAAAAAGATGACGAACTAAACGAAGGTAGTTATATAACCACCTTTAGATCTTTAGACTCTAGGATTATACGTTGGAGATCTATAGATCCACTTACTAGTTCATTTCCTAATCAATCCCCGTATAATTTTTCATTCAATAACCCAATCCAATTAGCAGACCAAAGTGGAGCAGCTCCAGATGATTGGGTGAGGAGAAAAAACGGAAATATAGAATGGGATGATAATATAAATAGTGCAGCTGATGTCGGAGAAGGAGAGCAATATCTAGGTAAATCCTTTACAGGTAAGGATCAGAATGGACAATTATTTTCTTTTAATAGTGATGGTAATTTTGGAAAGAGAAATAATAGTATTGGTGTTTCTAATCCTGTATCTATTACATCTAAAGAATCAAAGGAACAAAATTTTGCAGCTTGGGCTTCGAGTGGTATGTTTGCGGTTGTCACTACTGATTTCTTACTCCCTGAGGGAACAGACCTTTTCCCTCCTAAATATATCGGATGGGCTGGTTTATTAGTGACTGGTGGAGCATTATGGCTATTTTCAGATGAAACTTCAACATATGAATTTACAAGTCCAGCACTTCCTTCTTTATCTTTCGCATATACAGATGCGGGTTTTGAGGGTAGTATAGCTAAGGATTTTCCTAAACATGATATCAAGATAGCATTAGGTCTAAAAGAAGAGTTAGCTTATTTTGCTGCTAAGAAACAGGCTTACACTTGGTTTGGTACCGGTCGGGAAGATGGTTGGGGATCTGAGATAAAACAACCTGGACATATGAAAACAGCAATTAAAACACTAGGTGCATTACCAAATGTTACATTTCATTTCAATTTATCAGGTAGTCGTTTTGGGCGATTAGATCAACCTAAGCTTCTCAAACATTTTGCTAATGATTATACAACTATTGAGTATATAACAATTATGAATGATCCAATATTAAGGGCAAAAACAACTTTTTATGAAAGAAAAGAAGATGGACAATATCATAAAGTCACCCCAACACCTCTCGCAGAATAATATAGAATATGGTGGAAAATTTAGGATATTAAATTATACCGTAGGTCTACAACAATTGCTTTTAGGGAATGATGATATAAATGCAATTTGCTTATTATTCAAGGGAGTACATGCAATGGAATTAATAGATGGTATAGAAAATCCTTTAATTGAAGTTTCTGATGACATAAGTCAGTACTCAAATAAAATATCTGGAATTTCTAATGCTTTAAAACTCTATAAAATAAAAAGTAAGATAAATAATTTTGAAGGCTGTGTCTTAGCCTATCATCTTAGGGTTTATAAATTAAATAGTCCCTTTGTCACAAGAATCGCAGATATGCCAGAAGGAAATCCTATCAAATATTTATAATATTGTGAAACAGAAAAAAGCGGTATGCTTCGAGACTAG
>JAKVCT010000289.1 GCA_022448995.1 Saprospiraceae bacterium | reverse complement strand
TAGTGGCAAGCTCTGCTGCCACCACCGCTATCACGAGGCTTTTTAACGAAGTGCAGCGCAAAAAGGCTGATTGAATTAAATACAAATTAATTGTGTCTATCTACTTATAATTCTAAATACTTGGAAATCCCTCGCGGAATGGACGAATAATCTCTTCTTTTTTGGTATTATCCAAAACAGCAAAAACGATTCGCTTAAACACATCCTTGAATCTTCCTCCATCCAACAAATTACTTTGGAAAGCACGGACAATCAACTTAGGATCATTACGGAAAACGCCACAGCCCCAAGCACCTAAAACCAAAGTATCGTGTTGGTTTTTGTGTGCAATACTTAATAATTTGGCGATACGCTGTTCCATAACTTCATAAATCATATCCATCTTCTTGCGCTCATTCTTATTCAAGGCACCTGCATTTACCGCAGCAGATGTAATGATAGTTATTTGATAAGGCTCATCCAATAATTCATTATTGTCATTGCGAAAAACAGGCACATGTGGTGAATAAATCATGTTATCTGTGTATAATGCCGTGCCACAAGAACGCCCAATATGGTAAATACCCATGTGTTTTTCCAGTGTTGGAACTAAACCTGTAGAGCGCGCCAAACTTTCTTCTTGTCCAGTACTGCCTCCCATATAGCCACCACCAGGATTTTTAGCAGAAGCAAAATTCTGACAAAAAACTTCCTTGATATTTTCTTTGCTTTGCAAACGATGCGCAGCGTGCAAGGTTGTTTCATTGCGAACTTCAAAAATAGTAGGCTCTTGGCGGGGATTCGGTGCAGGGTTTTTCAAAAGTTGATCTAGAGCCTCAGGTGTATAATGTTTGGCTGCCTGTAAGGCTTCTTTCATTGAGATGGTAAGCACAACTTGCTTTCCATTTTGGCTATGATAATAAGCTTGCTCTAGTATATTGACGGTTTGTGCAGATATTGCTGCACGTCCTTTTCTATTCATGATTTATATTTTGATCATCTGTAATTTCGTTGCCCTCTTGCTACAAAGCAAAAAAGCTTTTACAGACTAATATTATTAGTATTGTAATTGGGTTTAACTTCTTTTTATGATGCTATTGTTTTTTTTGTGTGCTTGTATTTTTTACAGAGACACATTTAGTAGCTTAGATTTTATTCATGACGTGATCGGGTTATAAAAGAGTTTTTAATTATAATTTATAAGATAGACAATTGATCCCGTCTGCTAACAGTTCTCAACTTAATAAAGTTTCGGGTAGGGATAATATTTTGCTGTAACGTATGCACGCTTTTAGCGTTATGGTGATCAATAAATGAAAATGTTTGTAAGGGATACACCAAAGCGTATCAATGTATAATCTATATGAATGGAAAACATTGAGGAACGTCTTAGAATATAAACATAACTATTTACCCAAATCACAAAATTATAAGATGCAGAAACTATTATTTTTATTATTCATCTTACTTAGTGTGACTTACGTCAGTGCACAGCAAACGCATGTGCATGAAGTAAAAGATCGAGAATTATTTGATAAGTTCAAAGGGTTGCCACTCAATAATAAATTTGGTCAAGTAGAGGCACTAAAGCTAGTTTACGATTGTCGGCGCAAGATTATTTACTATATAAACTCAAAGACTTATCGTTATCACCGAACTTTTTGTGACAGAGTATTGAATTATAAACATGGACATAGTACATTCAATGATCGAAACTATCATTCTACTACTCATCGAGAATATTATCTAGCTACAATCAACTATTTCAAAGGTCAAGATCGTTATGTCATGGAGTTTTCCGTTTTAGACGAAATATTACCAGAACAGGTAGACGAATTATATGCTAAAGTATTGGAAACCTTCAAGTTGGCAGGAGACAAAGAATTACAACTATTATTGAATACCTCAAAGATAGAAAAACGTATAGAGGGTAAGGTCAAAATAAAAACTATACGTCCAGATGAGTTATATGCAGGACAACTTTATCAACCATTGTACAAAAAAGCGACCTATGGTTATCTAAAAAAAGTATCTATTGATTCTGTCGAAACTGTACAATTACAGCATACAGACATTGTAATTATCAATGGAACACCTGATGATTTACCTCCCATTGCAGGAGTTATTACAACAGCTTTTCAAACGCCACTCAGCCATATTAATGTTCTATGTCAAAACAGAGGTACGCCCATTGCTGCATACAAAGATGCCTGGGAGGATGAGCGTTGTGCAAAATTTTTGGGGAAACTCGTCAAATACGAGGTTCGAGCAGAAGATTTTACCTTAGAATTGGCTATAGAATCAGAGGCTAAAGCGTATTGGGCAGCTAATGCTCAGAAGCGAAAACAGGCCATACAATTACGTGTGGATACAAGTACAAGAGGACTCTTATTATTAGGTGATCTAGGATTCGATAAGATTAAGAAAGTAGGAGGAAAAGCAGCTAATTTTGGTGAATTATATAAAGCACTTTCTGAATATGGTGCGACAGCTCGTGTACCAGAAGGGGCATTTGCCATTCCTTTTTACTATTATAATCAACATCTGAACGAAAATGGACTAAAAGCTAAAATTCATGCTATTCTAGCTAATCGGGATAGTCTCGAAGCTGATTCAGAACAATTGAAATTAGCTTTAAAGGATTTGCGTGATGCTATCAAAAAAGCTCCTATCAATAAGGAATTTCTGAGAATGGTTGAAGAGCATTTGAAAAAGCATAGTCCTAGTCCTAGAATGCGCTTCCGGTCTTCTACAAATGCAGAAGATTTAGATGGATTTAATGGTGCTGGTTTATACTCTTCTAAGACAGGAATCTTGGGAGATACTACAAAAACAGTAGAGAATGCGATCAGAAAGGTTTGGGCAAGTGTTTGGAACTATAAAGCCTATATGGAACGTTCTTATTTTGGTATTGATCACAATTCCGTAGCTATGGGTATACTGGTGCATCGGTCTTTTCCCAATGAAACAGCTAATGGGGTTGCTATTACGAAGCATCTGTATCGACCTAAAAATGCAGGTTTTGTTATCAATGTTCAAAAAGGAGAAACAAGTGTGGTAGAGCCGCCAGAAGGAGTGGAATGTGATCAGATGATTTGTTATTCAGATACTGAAAAAGGTTCTTATGTAGATAGAGATTTGGTAGAATATATCACTTATTCTAGTCTAAATAATGGAAAACCAATCCTAACAACGGAAGAAGTGGTTCGTTTGACGAAACAATTATCTAAAATTAAAAGACATTTTTACATGAAGGTAAATAAGAATTATAGAAAATATAAATATAAAGAATTTGCTTTAGATATTGAGTTTAAGGTTTATGGTAAAGACCGGAGAATTTATATTAAACAGGTACGTCCCTTCAAGGGCTAAGTACTTTTTATTAACCTTGGTGGGTATACTCTTTGGTTGTGCATGGTTTTTGCAAATGATAAAAGGATATAATCAATGATCAATTATTGAGAACTGAAAACTTTGCTTGTTATTTATATAATTTTAATTAGTTGTGGTTCGTTAAGATCTAAATATTTTGGATCAAAACGAGGAATTATTAGTTGACTAGAATCGTTCAGTACTTGAAATCTTAGCCCTTAGATATGTCCTAGGAAATTGGTAACTTATATTGTACTAGTTTTAAGGTATATGTGAATTTGTTTTTCAGATTCCATCTTGTCTAGGCAAAAAATAAAGTACTTAACAAAGTTAAACTTGAATTGCTCAGCGAAGGTAAAGTTATATTCATATTAGCAATATAAATTAATTTTATACATACTCCTATGTAATATTATTGAATGAAATCTTGTGAATTATCTTAAAACTAATTATATCTACTTATTTATTTAAGGATATAGTTATACCTTTGTGAAATAAATCAAAATAAGATATTTAAACTCTCGCAGGTTCTTTTTTTGTTAAGAAGTTGTGGATGATAAATCTTAAAAACCTGATCGAAATTACTTACACCCACATATAATATATTATACTATAAATGCATAAAAATAAATATATATTCTTTTTGTTATTATTCATACTGTCAAGTAGTGCTTGGGCACAACCTGAGTACACAGATCATAAGCCCCAGTATCGACCTTGGCATGATGAGTACATCTTGGATAAGATAGAATATACCAAAACCGCTACTGTTTTCTATTTTCGTTTCATTTGTAAAAGCGGAAAGTATACTAGTGCTATTTTTTACCCTCCAGGAGGGGAGCATCCTTGGTATCTAAAAGGCAAAAATGTACGTAAGAACTTTGAATTAAAAGCCATACGTAATGTACGACGTAATAATGAATTAATCTCATCACAAGTTCGCAGAAAGGAACTTCGGGTTCCAGCATTAGACGGACCAGGATATACTGTTTTTAGTTGTGAGGTGCATTTTGAACGCTTACCTAACGATCTAAAAATTGTAGATTTTATTGAGGGACGTGGACAGGAGTACAACAGAAATCATTTTAACTGTTTTGATGTAAATCTAAAAACTTGGGATAGTAAAGATCTAGGTTCAGAGCGAGATAGTGATAGTACAATCAAGAAATTTGAAGATCGTTTTGGGATTAAGCGCAAAACAACTAATGTGAAACCACCTAAACCAAAGCCTGATCCAAAGCCTGACCCAAAACCAGACCCAAAACCAGATCCAAAGCCTGATCCAAAGCCGGAACCAGAACCGGAGCCAGAACCGGAGCCAGAGCCGGAACCAGAACCGGAGCCAACACCGGATCCAGAGCCAGAGCCCGATGATACGAATCCTTACTCTTATAAGCGTTTACGTCACATTGATGACTTAAAATGCGGAGAACGATTGGTACTAGATATGGTACAGTTTTATGATAATCGTTCTCTTGTGAAAGGCTGGGTACACGCGAGAAAAGCACTAGGTATAGTGCGTAAGTATATGTATGAAAATCCAGGATCTACGATTGTACTTCATGGACATACTGATATTTTTGGTAAGCCGGAAGATATGCAAGAGTTGTCTAGAAATCGAGTTCGTTCATTACAGCGTTATTTGAGTGGGACAGGTATAGCACCAGGTCGTATTAAGTTAAAATGGTATGGAATTACAGAGCCTGCTAAACCAGAAGGGAGTCCTATTAACCGAAGGGTTGAGATAGAGGTAAATTGTAATAGGTAGTACTTTTATATTCTTTGGGCACAAGCTTACATATATTGAAAGTGCCTACAGCTTTTTGAGCATTCCTCTATCCATTTTTTGGAGTTATTTAAGAATAAAAACAAAGCTTAGTAGGTTTATTTATCTACTAAGCTTTATTTTTTGTTAGAAATTTACACTTTGGGATACTTTTGGATATATATATTGAGTTTTGACAAAGAACTGTTCAAAGAAGTTGTTAGAAAATCTTCACTTTGGTCTGTTAAAGCTGAGCCTCTTTGGTGTTCGTAAAAGATTCAGTTAAAAACAGTTGAAAATATATGTTACAGAGTACTTAAAATCAGAATAGTTAATATATGATTAAAAAATTTTTAGATATACCGAGACTTATAACAGGCATAGCATTCTTATTGATTTTTTGGGTAAATGCAAATGCGCAGACATTGTATACAGATTATACACCAGATTACAAGACAGATTACAAGGCCTATATTTTAGACAAAATTGAGTTCCGACAAAAATCTACAGTATTTTTCTTTCGTTTTGTTTGTGATAATAATCGTTACAATGGAGCTACTTTTTTCTCAAGAAAAGGTACCTTTCCTTGGTATCTGAAACTAGATAATGGTAAAACTCTAGAGTTAAATTCGCTCCGAAATATTAGACGTGATGAGGTCTTAGTGGCTGCAACTGCACCTGAACCTAATTTTTATATTTCAGCTATAAAAGAAAATCCTTATACCGTCTTTACTTGTGAAATACATTTTCCAAAATTGCCTGAGGATGTAACTTTTGTAGATTTAATAGAAGGGAAGGGAATGGAAAAATCGAATCACTTTAACTGTTTTAATGTTCGAGTGAAGGAAGAGGATGATAAGGATTTAGGAGATGAAGCTATGCGTCAAGATGCTATTTATAAGTTTGAAAAACGCTACGGAATTGAACAGAACGCCCCTATGAAGACAGAAGATGAAATGATTACGACGAATATAGAAGAAAATGATTCAAATCATACAGGTTCAGGTTCTGGTAGAATGCAGATCGAAGATGATCTTCCATTGCCGGAGAAAGAGACTAAAAAGACAGTTCAGGATGTCTCCAATAGATTAAAACTACAGAAATGGGAAGATATGGACTGCGGTAAGCGGCTTATTTTGGGAAATATTGAATTTTATGACAATACAGCCCAAATAAAGGGTTGGGTAAAGGCTCGTCAA
>JAKVCT010000288.1 GCA_022448995.1 Saprospiraceae bacterium | reverse complement strand
GCTAGCCCTACTCCTCCTCCAACAGTTTTACCTTGTACTCTTCCTATAATCAGTTTTGAACATTTACGCATTGCATTGATCACATTGGCAAAACCCATAAAAAATTGCTTGCCTGTAGGAAAATCACTAATAGAAATTAGCTCATCAAAGCTTGCACCAGCACAGAAAGTTCGGTCTCCTTCACTTTTCAAGACAATAACTTTCACTTCATCATTATCTCCTGCTTCTGTAATTGCAGAAGCTAACTGAGCCAATACTTTTCCAGGTAATGAATTATGTGCTGGATGATAGAACTTAATATGAGCAATACCATTATTTAGTTGAGTTTTAACCCAACCTTGTTGTGTTTTATCTTGCATAAAATTTATAATAATAATATTAATAGTCCGTGAAGTTTCTTTTTTTTATCAAAAACCAAAACCCTAGCCATGCTTAATAATTGACTATCCATCATTTACAAACCCAAAAGAGCTCAGCAAAGCTAAAGCTTCACGCACTATTGTAATATAATGTGAATATATGAGTATATAAAACCTAGAGTCTGTATAGATCCAATACTGTTTTCTACACACTCTTACTTCATTGTTAACCAATCTTCTTTTTCTATCTTATAAAAATACTGTTGAATTCCATCCTCATAGAAGGATTCAATTTTCTTCAGTCCTACTTTTTCTAAAACTCTGTTGGAAGCATGGTTGCGTGCATCAGTAGTAGCATAGACTTCTACACAACCCAAATCACCAAAAGCATAATCTAGAGCAACCCTTGCAGTTTCTGTAGCATAAGAATTTCCCCAGTATTTTTTGATAAATCGATAGCCTAAATCATAGTAGTTAGTTCGCCCATTCACTGTAGCATCATTGACAAGCTTTAGCCCTGACCAACCAATAAACTCTCCTGTTTCTTTGAGTAAAACAGCCCAACGCCCAATTCCGTTTTGCTCATACTGTTTTCTAATCTTATTGACAATATACTTAGCTTCTTCAATAGTTCCGATTGGATTACCTCCCAAATAAGCATGCACTTCAGGATCTGAATCTAATTCATAAATCCCCAAAACATCTGCTTCACTAAAAGATCTTAAAATCAAGTTTTCTGTTTCTATATAAATTTGCATGACTATTTTATATTTGTATGAGCGGAAAGTACATGTGAGACGGTTTCTGCTCAAATATACAAGTTTGAACGTTCATAGAGGCTACTTCATCCGTCTATTTTTTATTTATATGGAATAATCCTTCGTTAATTTCTTCTTACTAGCTGATAATCAGATTTTTACACAACCCAACCAATTTTACACACACACCTGATTATCAATTAGTTATAAACAACAAAGAGCTCAATTTCATTAATCACAAAATACTCAGCGAAGCTAAAAACCTACAAACTATTAACGTTATATAAGAACGTATTATTTATTCGCTTATGCTACTATTGACCATACTACTTATCGTTTTTGCTGCATCGTTTACCAAATCAGCCTTTGGTTTTGGAGACGCTATTGTAGCTATGCCACTCATTACGATGATAGCTGGCTTTGAAGTTTCTTCTCCTCTAGTCGCCATGCTTGCTATGCTAACCAGCAGTATTATTATATTCAAAGAGTGGCGAACGATAGAATTCAAAAGTATCTTGCCTCTCCTGATTGCCTCTTTTGCTGGAGTGCCTCTGGGTATGTATCTCTTGAGTTTAGGCAATGAGTATTTGATGAAATGTATTTTGGCTGGTGTAATTATTAGCTTTTCTATTTACAACCTCATTGTTCCTAAATTACCACGTATCAGTGGGCATCCTCTATTGGGTTTTCTGTTTGGAGGTTTATCTGGTATATTTGGAGGTGCTTATAATATCGCTGGACCACCTGTTGTCATTTATGGTAGCTTACGCCAATGGTCTCCTACAGTGTTTAGATCTTCTCTACAAGGTTTCTTAGCACCAGTTGCTTTATTTACGGTAATCAATCATATTCGTTTGGAGCATTATCCTCAACAGACTTTAATCTATATTGGAGCATCCATTCCTGTGATTTTCTTAGGGATCATGGTTGGTAAGTTTGTCAACAAGTCTATTCAAAATCCCACCTTATTTAATAAAATCGTCTATGGTATAATGGTTATACTAGGCCTATTATTAATACTTAGTGCTTGACAAAGCTAAAAATCTAAGAACTATTACAGGCTGTTTCAGTATTAAGTAAAATATTTGATAGTCAAACAGTTACAATAGTATTTTTTAAATAAATTTACTTCGTAGAGCCCTTCGGGGTTGTCTGATGTTCCCAAATTGGTCATAGCTTTGAAAATTACGAAGTAATTTGAATTGAGCTATTTGTTATCTCCCTAATCTCTTGAGGATTTCACTCATTACAAATCAACTTTAGGAAACCATTCTTTTACTTTTTCTTTATCTTGTTCTAGCAATTTGTTTTTCTTTAGATTAAGATATTTTAGTTGTCCTAAATTAGACATTTCTGCTGGTAAACGGGTAATTCCACAATAGCTCAAATCCAAAACTTCAATAGAGCGCAACTTCCCAATTTCTGCTGGTAATACTCCATTGATCTTGATATCTGATAAGTTTAGAGTTTTTAAATTTTTCAGGGGAATAAGTAAACTAAAGAGATCCTTACCCTCTATCTTCTGGCAATCTGAAAAATCTAACTCTTCCAAATTTTTCAAGCCTGACAATCGCTTACTGATTGCTCGGATAGATAGATTTTTCAGCCCTAAATACTTCAGTTTTTTGAGCTTAAATATCTCTTTGGGTATTTCTTTCAAATTATTGGTAATCCCTTCACTAGTTTGCCCCAAGTCTAGCCACTCCAATTGTTTCAAGTTCTGAATTTCTTTGGGTAGAATCTTAACTCCTGTACTTGCTAAGTTCAAAGATTGCAGCGTTCGTAGTTGACCAATTATAGCACCTAATGTATCCATTCTACTCTCTGATAAATCTAATTTCTTGATATGCTTAAGCTGTCCAAGTTCCTCTGGTAGATACAATTGATATTGTTTTTCAAAAGCTCCTGCATTGAATGCAATCAGACCAAAGGTATGTAGGTGCTCAAAATGCTTAAGTTGTGTGCATATTTCACCAAGATTTAGACTGGGATTTTCTTTGAGTGTTAGAATTTGTAGCTGTCCTTTGAACCTTAGAATTTCTTCTGGTAAAACCTGAAAAAATTCACCCGCTACGGTAAGTTCTTGCAGATGCTCACATTGAGCTAAGACCTCTGCAATTTCCTCCCAAGTATTCGTAAATTCATCGACATACAAACGATATACTTCTGTGGGTTCAGCTGCAGCCTTATCCAAACGGTAATAAATACGCTCCATGGAAAGCTTTTTCAAATCCATTAACTGCGCTTTTGTAGAGCTGATCGCCCATAGAGATAGACTGAGAATCAATATGCAACGAAGAATAAGAGTATTACAAATAGTCATTGGCTAAAGATGAATTATGAAAGGAAGTACTTGAAACATGTCTAAAATTAGGATTTAACCTCGAAGAACTCAGCGAAGCTAAAATAGCTGAAAAGATATAGAAATTGCCATTTCATATTAACAATTATGATAAATTTAGACATGTTCTTATTCTAAAATGTAATATGAAAGCTCTTTTTAGCTTCACTGAAAGGCTCAGCCAAACTAAAAATCAATGAACTATCAATGACATCCCATTAAGTTTTTAATTGTAAAAGTCATGTTCAAATTTAATAAAAAAGCTCAACTTCTTAGTTGGGAAGTTGAGCTTTTTTATTCCTATTTAGACTTATTAATTGAATGCTAGCTTCGTTTAAACAAGAATAAAATGTCGGATATTTTATTTCTCAGATTCTTACGCTCTACGATAAAGTCCAAAAATCCTGTTTCTAACACAGATTCTGCACGTTGAAAACCTTCAGGTAATTCCTTGATACGAAGTGTTTCTTTGATAACGCGTGGACCAGCAAAGGCAATCAAAGCATTAGGCTCTGCAAAATTCAAATCTCCTAACATAGCAAAAGAAGCCGAAACTCCACCTGTAGTTGGGTCTGTCAAGAAGGATAAATAAGGAAGTCCAGCATCTGCCAACTGTGTTAGTTTAGCAGAGATCTTGGCCATTTGCATCAATGAAAATGCAGACTCCATCATACGTGCTCCACCAGAAGCAGAAATGATCATAAGAGGCATTTTCTTCTCAATACAATAATCAATAGCCCGAGCAATCTTCTCTCCCATTACAGATCCCATAGATCCTCCAATGAATCGAAAATCCATAGCTGCAATTACTAAATCCAAACGGAATACACGCCCTCTAGCTACTGTGATTGCACTACTCAAACCCGTTTTCATATAACTGCCCTTCAAACGTTCTGTATAGGTTTTCAAGTCCTTGAATCCCATAAAATCCTCAGAAATGATATCATCAAAAAGTACTTTGTAGCGACTTTCGTCAAAAATCAAATTAAAATATTCTTTAGATCCAATACGCTCATGTCTCCCACAATGCGGACATACCATCAAATTATTTTTTAATTCTACGGTGGTGCAAGTCTTTTTACAAGCTCTACACTGATGCCAAACACCATCAGGTGTTTCTTTCTTTTGTGTTGTTGAAGTAGTGATTCCTTCTTTATCACGTTTATACCAACTCATAAGATTAGTGTGTTTTGAAAAGCTTAGTAGAATATTTGTTACTAAGCTATTATGATTGTCTTATTTTATTGTTTTTTCACTAAAGTTCCGTACAGATCAAATTCCGTTGCATCTGTTATTTCCACATAGGCAAAATCTCCTACACGTACATAATTATCTTTTGTAGCTACCAAGACCTCATTATCTACCTCAGGGGAATCATACTCTGTACGTCCCACAAAATAATTATTTTCTATTCGATCGAATAAAACCTTGTATGTTTTTCCTATTTTTTCTTGATTCAATTCCGCAGAAATTTCCTGTTGCACTTCCATCAACCGATTTGCTCGGTCAGCTTTTACTTCAGCAGGGATATTATCTTGCATATCATAGGCTCTAGTATCCTCCTCATGCGAATAATGAAAAACGCCCAAACGCTCAAAACGCATTTCTTTTACAAAATCAACTAGATCCTGAAACTCTTCCTCTGTCTCGTCAGGAAAACCAACTAGAAAAGTAGTTCGTATAGCAATATTTGGTACAATCCGACGTGCTTCTTCTATCAAAGCTACAGTTTCTTCTCTAGTAATTTGGCGGCGCATTCTTTTCAACACAGCATTATTAGCATGTTGCAATGGAATATCTAAGTAGTTACAAACCTTTGGCAAATCGCTCATTGCTTCCAAAACCTCCATTGGAAATTTGCTTGGATAGGCATAATGTAAACGAATCCACTCAATACCTTCTATGTCTGACAAAGCTTGTAATAATTCGGCTAATTGACGTTTCTTGTAAATATCTAGACCGTAATAAGTCAATTCCTGCGCAATCAACATCAATTCTTTTACACCATCCTTTGCTAGTTTCTTAGCTTCTGTTACTAATGCTTCTATCGTTTTAGAAACATGTTTGCCACGCATTAATGGAATTGCACAAAAGGAACAAGTACGATTACAACCTTCTGATATTTTCAAATAAGCATAATGTGGTGGCGTCATCAAAATACGTTCTCCAATCAAATCATGCTTATAATCTGCTTCTAGACGCTCCAGCAGGGCAGGCAGTTCTAGAGTCCCAAAATAAGCATCTACTTCTGGGATTTCCTCTTCTAGACTATCTTTATAGCGTTGTGACAAACAACCTGTAACATAGAGTTTATCTATGTTACCTTCGCTTTTTTCGCCAGCATAAGCCAAGATGGTATTGATAGATTGTTCCTTAGCGCGATCAATAAATCCGCAAGTATTCACAATGATAATGTTAGCGTCACTCTTACTATTATCGTGTTCTACCTCAAAGTTATTTGCCTGTAACTGATGCATCAAGACCTCAGAATCTACCATGTTCTTGGCACAGCCTAAAGTCACAACATTTACCTTATTTTCTTTATGTGTTTTTGTCTTCATATGTTGATTATATACACTTATGCTTCTTCAAGCAGCATAAATTCCACACAAAGATAGTAGTTTTCATTCAGAAGTTGGTTAAGATGAGAGAATTTAATCATAAGCTCTTTCTATCAACACTTTTCTATAATTTGTTATATTGCTTCCTAAAACACAGATATGTCTTATACGGCACAAGAACTAAATAATTTAGAAAGACTTTTATTGAATCCTCAGAAAGAAAATCTAGAACTCGCTTTTCAGATTATAGACACTAATGGTTTTCCTGACGAACTCAAAAGGCTGATTAGTTTCATTTTTGTAATTAAGTAGGTGGACATAATTAATTTTATAATAATTTACAAGAATTTTTGATGCTGAACGAGGCGAAAAACGTAGGGAT
>JAKVCT010000287.1 GCA_022448995.1 Saprospiraceae bacterium | reverse complement strand
TTATCGGGCTGACCAAAACCATTACGGGTCTTCCCTGGGTGGTCATATTTTGGTCCGCGTTTAAATCCTTTTTTGCGTTTCTTTTTGTCAGAAGGCTTTTTTAGTTGGTCTGATGATGGGGGGACTGAACTGTTTTTTGAGTTACGGTTTTTTAGCTTATCTCTCTCTTCTTTCAATTTTTCAATTTCTTGCTGTTGTGTAGAGATTTGTTGTTGTTGCTGGTCAATCAGTCTTTGTTGAAGAGATAACTGTTGTTGTGCCTTGACTAGCCACTCAATCATGAAGACATTGTTCGCCAACTGTTCATCGGCGATAGCTCTAACTAGCTTTGAATCAATGGTAGCATTTGTGGTCATAACCCCCACTATACATAAAAATCCCCGATTTTACCTTTATGTTGTCAAGACAGATTCTTTATTGCGGTGAGCAATTACGATATTTTCAAAACACAATGGGAGAATATTGCAGAAAAAATCATAGGTTCTTATGATTGTTTGTGTCTTCAAATTAATTTAACTAAACTATATAACTTGCCAATTATAAAACAAAATCTTAGCTTTGAATTAGAAAAATTTAATATCTATGGGGTAAACACGAGGATTAAAGATATATCGAAAACATGGTTACATGAACACTTAGTTAATCTTGGTCTGTCTACACTAAAAGCACATCAAATTGGAGACCCTAACGAATTACTTTTTATCAAGACAGACTTAAATTACGGAGGATACATTGAAAAAACAATTGAAGAGCATGGTTATTCAAAAAAAGCTCTCATAGATAGTCCTATAAATAATAGTTATGGACCATATAGTTACTGTATTGCTAGAAGAGATGAATTAAGAGCAGAAATCTGGTCAAATGAATCAATAGTAATTGAAAAATTTGTCGATAATTCATTGGACTCTTTCTTTAGAGTATATTTTTCGGGTCAGCAAGTTGTGATAGTAAAAGCCCATAGTAAAGCTTTGGTAAAAAAGCTTGAAGGTGATGAAAGAGATATAAACTATCTCACAAACCTTAATGAATTAATAAGTAATAGCGGAGAAATTCCTCTTGACAGAAACCTCCTATGGTTAATTGCCCATTTTCTAAAATGTACTCCCGTAGAGTTTGGGTGTATTGATATCGTTTATGATGATCAGAAAAACTACTTTATTGTAGACTTAAATATTACTCCTTTTGGTGGAAAAACACCTCCTAATGAAGAAATATGCCTCTATCTCTCTCTAGGAATATTAGAACCAAAGTTACGTCGAAACTAAGATGTTCGCTGTGTCAGTCAAGTAGAGAGTGTAAGAAAGCCCTCTCTAAATTATTCTTTTTTATAGAATTTTTGTGATTGTCTGATAACTTTTCATAGTAATATTGCTTTGTGACACAGTAACACAAAAGTCTATTTTTGCTCTTGCACAAAAATTGGTGAAACTCAAAATGACGGAAAACCTATCTATTTTAGGAATCAAGAAAAAGGGTATAAAGTGTTTTTCTCTCACTGAGGACATATTGGAAAGAGAAATCCAGAAATATAGTAATCTTCTAATTTGCAGTAAAGATTATACAGATGAAATACTATACAATTGTAGTGGTATATCTTTAAATGAGTTTTTGATATTTGCCAAAAGAATACCTCCACCAGAACTAACGGCAAGGCACGATGGTCCGCCAATTGGATTACTAATTCCTAGTCAATTGTTTGAGCAAATAGACTGGCAACAAATATGCAAAAAAAACTATAACGAGCTATTTTTTTACCTAGTTGATTTGGCAATAGTATCAAATCCTCCTACTCGTATTCGAGCAATACAGATACCAAATAAGCTCCAAAAATATGCAGACATAGAAAGAAAATATAATACTTTTTCCGTAGATATTATAGTTCCTCATTACGGAAAAGAAAACTTGCTTCAATGTTCTCTTCGCCATATCGAGAACTGTAAAAAAGATAATTTCAATATTTTCATAGGACTAGATTCTTATACTCCTAAATGTCTTCTCGAAACGCAACTGCTTCAACTACCAAAACATCATTTTTATGGATTTATTGGCGAACTTTATGGTCCATATTACATTGATCAATATTTAATAAGACAAGGCAATGGAGAAATTATTTTCTTCCAAGACTCGGACGATATTTCCTGTTCAAATAGATTTTCTATGATTGCTAATACTTTTAGCTCTACAAAAGCAGAATACATTGGTAGTCACGAGATTAGATTAGACGAAATAAATAAGTGTGTCAGTCTCTTTAGATTTCCGCTAGATGTAAATAAAGCTTTTGTAGGAAAGCCAGGTCATGCCTTATTACATCCTACTTCAGCGATTTTACGGAGAAAATATGAAGAAGTTGGAGGTTTTTCCACTGATCGACGATTTGGTCTCGATTATGAATTTTTACTAAGAGCATACTTCACTACTAAAATCAAAAATGTAGACGAGTTTTTATATATTCGTCGCCGTCGAATGAACTCACTTACCACTGCAGATGCTACAGGCTTAGATTCTTCTATACGCTTGCACTTGACAAAACTAATGAAAGATTCATTTATGAAAATTAAAAGCGGTGAATTAAAGATCGAGAATTCTGATATTCGTCTACGAATATCATCTAACTCAGTCCAAATATGCTATTTATAGTACATTAATCATTAAGAACTATTGATAAAATAATACCGTGAAACTATCACTTCTTGTAGTGTATCGCAATCGTAAGAGTCACCTTGAATCACAGATTAGTTGGTGGAAAGCTCAGGCAGCCATCAAGGCAACTTCAAATTACGAAGTTATAATTATCGAAGCCGATTACAATCCGTCTTCTTGGATTCAGTCCGAAATTATCGGGACAAACATTCGTTATGAATTTCTTTATTGCCCAGGAGTGTTACATAAAACAAAGGCATTGAACTTAGGTTTAAAGTTGTGCCAAGGAAAGTTTGTTGCTCCCTTTGATGTAGACCTTATTCCAACCAAAGATACCTTAGAAAAGCATTGGAAATTAGCAGAAGCATCTCCTTTACTATTAGTGACGGGCTACAGGGTCATGTCCCATCTTTCCGAAGTCAGATATGATAAAGTCGATAATGCTCTTGAAGAAAGTACAATTGCCTGTGAAGATCAACCTTCTGCACTTTGGAAACATCTTGTTAAAGGAGAAAGGTTTGGTGTTGTTCCTCTGTTTGAGAGAACACGGCTACTAAATATTGAAGGATGGGATGAAACTTTTATTGGTTGGGGAGCAGAAGATCAAGATATTATCGAGCGTTATCTGCAGGGGGAAAAGTTTTTATGTCGATGTCCGAATCTTGTCTATCTTCACTTATATCACAAGCTAGAAAAACAGTGGAGTGAAAAGTCATATATAGAAGCCAATAGAGATTACTACTATTATCAAAAAACTACTGAGAACAAGAATTTTGATACTTAATATTAGTTGTACTCCTAAGAATAAAAATCAAGATTGACCTACTATATAGTCTGAATTGAAGGAGGTAGTTGACAGATTATTGGCTTTGTAAATTCGATATATGTATGTTCTTTTTGACTATATAAATTTCCTCGAAGTTTGTTTTTCTCTAGTTCACTAAGACATTTTAATATATTTTTATTACGAGATATTTCTCTACTGGTATCCCAATCCGAAAAATTTTTGGGATGAGTAAGATGTACGACGGTTCCAGTATTACTTATACTGGAACCTAAAATTTTACCTCTAATAAGGAGGTCTTGATCTTCCCACCCCCATCCTTCAAACATCTCCTTAAACCCGCCAAGATTTTCCCATAGACATCTCGATGCACAAACTAAACCGGGACCGGGCCGATATTGACTATTTAAGCTATCTTCAACAATTCTTACAATTACATGACTATCCATATCTTCAACAATAAATGAATATCTAGGACTAGATAAAGATTCTGCTTCATATTCTGATTCCTCTACGTGTCTGACATAACACAAATCTTTCTCATCTTTTATTGAATTAATCATCTGAAAAAATGTTTTCCTATTCCATAGAATATCTGCATCACTGCAAAGGATTATATCGGTTTTTGCCTGAGCAATTCCCATATTTAAAAGGGTAGATTTATTAAATGTAGTCAATTCTTGCTTCAAGACATGAGCATAGCCTTGTTCTGATATAAAATTTAGATTTTTAAGAGTTTCTTTATCCGTTGATCCTCCATCACACACAATTACTTTCAAAGATATATTGGATATTTTTAATAATGAATGAATGACGGTAAGAATTTCAGGCCTGTTTTTCACTGGAATAACAACGCTAACGTCAAGAAATTGCATAGAAAACCTTACTTAATTGTGTAAATACTACTGTAACGTTTATTTTTGTTTAGAGACTTATTTCCAAAAATACCTCACAAGGAAGACAATAGTCAAAACATTTTTGACTATTGTCTTCCTTGTCTAATTTTTTACGGCTACAATAAAATACTAAAAATATAATAATCAATAAAAATCGTCATGAATTATCAAGATAGAGAGTTTTTCAAGAAACTCCCTCTAATTTCCGAATATTCGACAGATATACGAACCGCCCTCTCTTTACCAGGAGGAAGAGATTACAAATCGACAATTATTGCTGGTCCTTGCGCTATCGAGTCTTTTGATATGCTTTACTCCATAGCCTCTTTCCTATCTAAGTTGGGGATTAAGATTCTTCGAGGTGGATCTTTTAAACATAGGACTCTACCTTACTCTTTCTCTGGATTGGGACAAGAGGGTTTGTTAATCCATCAAACCGTAGCTCAAGAGTTTGGAATGCTTAGTGTTTCAGAAATACTTCATTCTGAGGATATAGAACTGTTCAAGAAATATATCGATATCATCCAAGTTGGCGCACGGAATATGCGAAATTACCCTCTTTTACATGAAATAGCCGGTATTGGCAAGCCTATTATCTTAAAACGTGATATGTCAGCAACTTTATTCGAGTGGTTAGCATCAGCTGAACACCTCTTAAAGTTTGGTTCAGAAAAGGTCATTTTGTGCGAGAGAGGAGTAAGATGGTGTGATAACCAGTTTCGCAATCTTCTTGATCTTTCCTCTGTTGCTTGGATAAAACAATATACTGATATCCCCATTCTAGTAGATCCGTCTCATGCTCTAGGACGCTCAGATCTAATCAGTTCATTATCAAAAGCTGCTGTTGCTTGTGGTAGTGATGGACTTATGATTGAGGTTCATCTTGACCCCCCATCAGCCCTATGTGATTCTCAACAGGCCCTTTGTTTCTCTGCTTTTCAAGACATTACAGTTCAATGTCAAAGAGTATTTGAAGGAATAAACTAAAAAACAAGTTTTCTTTATCTCTATCTTTGAGTGACTAACGAATAGTAATGATTTCTAGATGAACCACGGGTCATATAATTAATAATTATCTATACCAGGGGTGACTCACTAAGCAACTTCATGCAGAAAATTAGTCTCATCCCGTTTCAACCATCGCTCAAATATTTCTCCTCGTTGATCTGCGTTCACATTACATCCTTTATAGATCCTCACCTGTTTACCATTGCGTCGTTCCCGTCGCACACCAATAAGCTGTAAATCTAATTTATTAAGGAATCGTTGAGCAGCAGAAACTGCTTCATCCTTCGGGTGGCCAACAGAAAAGCCAAACACCGTTTTAATAAGAGACCTCATCACAGGAGTCGTTATCTTCTGATACCACTTTTGTAACGATTCCTTATCAAACTCGGCATTGGGATCTAAGAACTGTAAAATATCCAGATAACTTAAGAAAAATAGTTTAGTCCCAAGGATAGATTTACAAACATCAGGTTTGAATAATTCCCCATTATCTGACTGTTCTTTCAGCTTCTGAAGATTACGTTTTTCTATATCCTTGAGGTGAGCTTCACCAACGGTTAAATAATAAAGTAACTGAAGCTTAGGTAACCATCCTTTATCGTGTTTTTCTACCATTTCTGGGTTAACCTCTTCGGTGAGATAAGCACGGCTAATTTCGCCTTTCTTTAAGGTTTCCTCTTCCTCATCACTTAAATCCTTCCTTTCCTTAAGTTCTTCATAAGTTTTCTGGTCAATGTTCGGTGATTTAGATACCCGTTCAGTATGGTCTTTATAGTTCTGTTTTTTCACTTCTTTAACTTCTTCTCTAATCTCTGTGTAATCATTTTCCAGGTCATCGATGTCTAGGACTTTATAACCTATCTTCTCACACTTCTTAAAGAGAGTCTCAGCAAATTGATAATTCTCACTATTAATAATCACCGCTCGTTTACTCCAAGCAAGTAAAGAAGGAGAACAGGATTTAATGTCATCGCTTTCCTCATAAAAACTAACATCATTGGCTTCGGTAATGCCCAGTTTTTGTAATAAGCTAATCTGTGTCGAAGCTAGTTTATGAGTGGATTTAAGCAAATTTTGAATATCAGTTGA
>JAKVCT010000286.1 GCA_022448995.1 Saprospiraceae bacterium | reverse complement strand
TTGAGCTATTTGTTAATTCCTGAGAATTAACAAGTGACCAATTATAAAATAAAAGAAGTCCTAGATCTTTTGGTCACTTTTTGCAGCAATGGCAAAAGGTGAGGGAGAAAATATGCTTAATGCTGAACCTCCCTATTTAGGGAGAAGTGCAGAACTGACGGTCTGCCCTGTAGACGGACATTTCGTATCTATAGCGAAGGGCCAAAGGCCTTCGCTAAACCCTTCGGGATTAATTTCGCTGAGCTCTGCTGTAGCTCTATTTTTGATCTTGCAGCAGTATAAAAAGTATCAAATTGTAGCGGCGTATTTTAATACACTGTCATGGAATATTAACGCACTATCATAAAGAAGAATATTTTATTGGCGCAGATAAAAGGAAATCCTAATTTCAATTAGGCTTCTAGCCAATTGCTTAACATTCTCATTCCTAGAGGACTTGTGCCTGAACAAGGATCAAAAAGCAGCCCACAAATATCAAACTTTTTGTGACAAATCAGCATAGGTGTTCCATGAACATCCTTGGCATGAGCTATCAAATTTGGCGATAATGCCGGAGAAAGCGTCAAAGCCTGATAGCAAGTCATTTCGATCTCTCTAGGCAAACCTTTGAGTAAGCGATTTTTAGAATTATGTACGATAATTTTTCGAGTTTGTCCCAGGACAGGAAGCTTGTATTGCTGTAGATTGGCTCCAAATGCATGCCCTATCAATAATGCACCAAATCCCAAGCCTAAAATAGGCTTACTAGTAGCTGCTCGATGAATTAGCTTGATTGCTTGTGGATGATAAATGGGCATACCTGCCCCTGAAGATAGAATAATTCGATCAAATTCAGTTGCTTGATCAGGATGTACAGCTTCTTCATCCACAAGCTGAACCTCTGTGACTGCATTCGATTTCTCGATTATGCGTATCAAACGATTAACCGAAATCCCGTGATTGTTGACCACTAAAACCTTCATAATATAGAATTGTATAGAAAAATTGCCTAATTTAAATCTTCTGCTTCTTGAATTAATCTTAGATACCAACTTAGTTTTGCTTTCAATTGTTTCTCCCAGTATTCTCTAGAAGCCTCTGCTTCAACCTTGACTTCTACACTTACTTGAAACTGCACATAATTATTATCAGCCAAGAGTACATCTTTGGTTGGTAACTGTAACATTCGTCCAGTATTGGTATAGAAACCAACCGTTGCTGCATAAATATCAGATAAGTCGTTATCCACGCTATTTAACAAACGAATCGCATTGTACCTAGGTAATCCTAAAAGGTCTAATTTGGGAAATAACTCGACCAAACAAGCTATCCGATCTTCTGCAGCTATAGCAACCCTTGCAGAAGTAGATACCTGTACATATTGATTACTGAAATATATTTTTCTCTTGGTAAGCTCTATATTTTGCCCTGAAATCCGACTCAAATCATTGATTAAAGCATCTTCTAGCAACTGAAATCTGAATTTCTGAGGCCGACGATTCACATAGGCTAGTAACTTCTGTTCTACTTGTGTATGATCCCCTTGCTTGGGCATTCTAGCTAGTCCAATTTCCAGTTTCAGTCGGTTATTTTGTATTTCTAAATGAGGCAAATTAGCTCCTCCAATCAACTGAAAGTCCGAAAAATCACAAAAGTAAGTATAGGTCAAATGACTACTCTGACTAAAACTTTCGTACAACGAAAAGGTATCTCCTCTATACCCCAGAGAATAATGACGAGCAGGTCTTAAGCTAAATACCTCCCCCAGCCGACAGGCCTTATAACTCTGATCCAAAACCTCATGAAATGCATCAATCGGTAATAAAGGTTTAGCTGCATGTGTAAGCTCAAAAGGCAGATTACTATGAGGCTGGTGCTGCATAAAACGCGTCACTTGATCCAATTGGGAAGTTTCCTCTTCTGCTAGATATTCAATTACATATATCTTTTGTTCATAATGATCATAAACAATCAGGAATTGAAAAACATGATACCAAATATCAGGAATTTGTGCTGCAGTAGATTCCTGAAAAATACTTGGATAAAAATACTGCAAAGCATTGTAGCTCTGATACCCCCAGATTGGTTCCTGAATAGCAGCTTGTGGTAGGTATTCTGCTACTGATCCAAATCTAAAATGGGTAAAAAAGTCAGCTAATTCTATTCGTGCTAATTCTACTTCGGGAAGTACTCTAGAAACTACCCCTTCCTTAGGTAAGGAGGTTGTCAAATAACCATTTTTTAGGCGAAAGCTTGCCTTAGATTTACACAAGATATACGAAAATTGATCCTGAGGTACCTTACTATCGTTTTGTTCCCAGAATACAGAATACGAATAATAATACCGAAGTTGGGTATATAATTTACTAAAAGATAAGTACCTTGCCGAATAAACCCGTGTCTGTGAACGAAATGGGTACAGGTGCATAAATCAGGTTTTAGGAGAAACTAAATTGGATATTGATACTTATTGGTGTAGTACTAAAGGACTTCACTCAATTTTGTATTCTAAACATTTGAAAAAGCTACAAAATGCTTTTTTCACAAAGTATATTTCCAATATAAGATTTTCTATGAATAGTTATCCTAGAAGTTATCATAAAATTAATTTGGATCAATCATGCAAGGAAAAATCATAGTTATTACAGGTGCTAATTCAGGAATTGGTAAGCAAACTGCCTTAGAATTGGCTAAAACTGGTGCTAAAATCATTATGGTTTGTAGAAGCGAAAAACGTGGCGAAGCAGCTCGCCAAGCAATCATAAAAGCAACTAATAATCAGAAGGTTGAATTATTTTTGTGCAATTTATCTGAGCAAAGTTCTATACAAGAAGCAGGAATGCGTTTTAGAGCAAACTACTCACATATTGATGTCCTGATCAATAATGCAGGTGCTATTTTTGGCGATTATCAAGAAACTTCTGATGGACTAGAACGCACCTTTGCACTCAATCATATGGGCTATTTTTTATGGACGCATTATCTTTTGGATTTACTAAAAAAAGCAGATAAAGCGCGCATTATCAATGTAGCTTCTTTGGCTCATACTTTTCCTAGAAAAATGGATTGGGAAAATTTGCAATACAAATATAATTATACACAGTTTGGAGCTTATGGTTTATCCAAATTATGCAATGTCTATTTTACACAAGTACTAAGCAATCGTTTGAATAAAATTACACAAACAGGCATTACAGTTAACTGCTTACATCCGGGAACAATTAGTACAGGTTTTGGAGATTCTGGCAACTGGTTTTTTAGAAATTTGGTTAAAATTGGTCGTCCATTCTTAGCTAGTCCCCGAAAAGGTGCAGCGACTTCTGTGTTTTTGGCTACTTCTCCAAAAGTAAGCAAAGTGACTGGTAAGTATTTTGTACGATGTAAGGAAAAAAGGACATCTCGCCTAGCCCAAAATTATGAAAATGCCAAAAAGTTGTGGGATATAAGTATGGAGTTGGGCAAGGTAGAAGAATATGGTGTAGTGAACGTTAATGAGGTTTAATGAGTTGTACCTATTATTGTGATAGTTCGTTGATTTTTTAATGACCCAATTAGCTAGTATGTAGCATTTTTATCAATTGTATCATGGAATATACACATACAGAAGTACAAAAAATTTGCAACTTATTGGATAATCCCCAAAAGGTGAATCAACAATTAGGAGTGGCACTTGCTAAGAGTACCGATCATGGATATATCTTATCCTTACTTCTCATAGATGAGTTTACCAATTATGGAGGAGGTAGAAGTTATACCCAATATCGAACTAAAGCAAGTCTGGAAAAACTAGAGCGTATTCAGAAAGCTACACAAGTTTCTATTCATGTGTTCAGACAAGATACACAGACTACGCTATTCATGAATTCGCTCCAATATCTACGAACAGTTACGCATATCAATCTAGAATTTGGCTCTAGCCTAATGGAAAAACAAGAAATTGTTAATCAGCTGTTTAAAGCATTAGGTCAACTTCCCAATTTGGAAGAACTAAACATCAAAGCTTATACTTCTTCTTCTAAAGAAGAGAATGCAAATCTGGAAAGTTTAGGGAATTGTCAACAAATCAAACGATTGACAATTGATTGGTATGGTCTAAAAAAATTGCCAGAAGCTTTTGGTCAATTAAAGAGTTTGGAAAAATTCTATCTAAAACATAGTCAAGTTGCCTATTTCCCTGAGTCTATGGGAAATTTGAAAAATTTGCGCATTATACACATAGATAGTTCTAAGTGTGAAAGCTTGCCAAGTACCTTAGGCGGTTGTACAGAATTACGTCGTTTAAATATCCTAAGTTGGAAGTTGAAATCCTTGCCTGAGTCTATTGGCAATTGCAGCAAGCTAAAAGAAGTTAATATCTATGCTCAATCTTTGGTGGCGCTTCCCGATAGTTTTTCAAACTGTATAGAGCTCAAGAAAATCACTATTCAAGGGAGTTTGAAGCATTTGCCTTCTTTGGCTAAGATGAAAGATTTGTGGTTTTTGCGCTTGGCTAAAAACAAACTAGAAAGTCTGCCTAAAGATATTGGAGGTTGTGAAAGTCTTCGAAAAGTTTATTTGAATAGTAACCAATTAACAGCTATTCCAGATCAGTTAACGAGCTTAAAAAACTTAGAATTACTAAATCTAGCAGAAAATAAATTGGGTAATTTGCCAAAGGATTGGACGGGACTAGAATCACTTAAATACTTGTATTTGTCTTGTAATTTAATCAAAAAACTACCGACTAATTTTGGTGGAATGCCTAAACTACGAAAGTTAAGTTTTGAATCTAATCAGCTGCAAGAAATAGTAAATGGTATTTATGAAATGTCAACCTTGACGCATTTAAATTTATCTTGTAATTCAATCACAACGGTCTCTGATAAGATCAGTCAGCTTCAGAATTTACATTATTTGCATTTGCAGAATAATCCATTAAAAATCAAATCGGACACCTTTGATCAATTAAAGCAACTACGTCGCCTATACTTGGGATACATTACATTTACAGATGGAGATAAGGAAAAACCTTTAGCAGTTTTACCTAAATTTTATAAGCAACTGTTAGCAATTACAGATAATCTTTATGTTAATTATAGAATCCAATCTATACCTGAAATAATGAAGGTATTAAAATGGTCAAATTTAAGTATACAGAAAAAAGAACTGAAAACATTAGCAAATTGTATTCAATTATTTACTTCTGTAAAAGAATTACGTTTGAATGGCAATCGACTAGAAGATTTGCCGAATGAACTTGCAGATTTGACTAGTTTAGATTATCTGAATTTATCTGACAACCAATTTAAGGAATTACCTAAAGTTGTATATAAACTACCTAAACTGCGAACACTTGACCTTAAAAAGAATCCCTTGAGTCAAGAAGCGATAACAGAAATAAAGAAACATTGTACTGAAAATGGCATTAACGTTTCTTTCAGATAAAAAGGGAGGTTCAGTATTACTGTGTTTTTCTTTCACCTTTTGCCATTGCCGCAAAGGTGACCAAAAGGTCTAGGACTGAATGGAACATCAGACAAAGATTTCTCCTCATTGACTGCTTCTTCTAACTCACTTTGATCTGGACAACTCGTACTTAATTTATAGGCTTACAGGATTATATCTAATTCATCTTGAGTGTCTTACAGTGTTCGGACATCGAAGAAGCTCCTGCGGAACGTCAATATTCGTTGTTCTTTGTTGCTGACAACCCATACGAGTCCATCTCCCCCAGTTGGGTTCTTCGCACTAAGATTTTAGTCAAACTAAGTCTTGATTATTTGGCTCAACAGGATACTTTTATCATGTAATCAATTAACCTCCAAAAGAAATTACCCCACTTTTTGCACTTTATGATCAAAAGTGAGGTAATTTCTTTTCAAAATACTATTGTAACTATTTGACTATCAATTAGCATACGTAATGCTGAATCTACCTAAAAATCGGAAAGGAGAATTGAGTTTTATGCTTGATTCTCTTTCTTATTTGTAGAAATTAAGCTTCTAGTTTTGAGCTTTTAAGTCTCCCAAAAAAAAGCGTGAATTGATCCAATGACCAATTCACACCTTTTATTCTCTTTCCCACTAATAGCGGATTATTTTATAACATTTCCATTTTCACCTTACGGTTAATGCGTTTTACCATACCCAATAAGATTCTACCTTTTCCACCAACTTCTACGAAATGCTCAATACCTTCAGCCAACATATTCTGAATAGTCTGTGACCAACGTACTGCACCAGTCAACTGATTGATCAAATTTGCTTTAATTTCAGCTACATCAGTCGTAGGTTTTGCGGTTACATTCTGATAAATTGGGCAGAATGGTGTAGAGATAGTTGTTTGCTCAATTGCTTGGCTCAACTCCTCTTGTGCACTCTGCATCAATGGCGAGTGGAAAGCACCACCTACACTCAAAGGCACTACACGTACTTGCTTTTCTGTCAATTCTTCACTTGCTTGCT
>JAKVCT010000285.1 GCA_022448995.1 Saprospiraceae bacterium | reverse complement strand
TGCAAGGTTTCCATCAATATCTACTGCCCAACCAAATTGGTCACTTGCTCTATGTGAAGAGGCAAATAACTGACGGGCTTCTCCCCAGGCATTAGCAGAAGGCGTATTCCGACTAAAAATATATGCTGTTCCCGAGCTTGTCCCAAAATCATCGGCCTTATGGGCACCAACAATGATATTATCACCACTAATAGCAATGTCATTTCCTAGTGCGTCATCTGCTACAATAGTACTCCCTGAACGTCTACCAATCAACCCCCAGTTATTAGATCCTCCTAGATTCCGTTCAAAAATATAAAAGGCTCCACCATTAGGCGCCGCTAAACCTGCACTAGGAGAAGATGCTACTATGTAGTCTCCATCTATGTCCACAGCGGTTCCAAATTTATCTAAAGCAAGGACATCTGCAGGAATAATCTGCTTGACAAAATTCCAAGTAGTTCCTGTTCTTTGGTATACATAAATAGCGCCTGTATTGTCAACTACGCCCGGAGCTTGATCATGCTGAGGAGCTCCGATCACAGCCCAGTCACCATTGATTGCTACATCATCTCCAAACTTAGGTGTGGTTGATAGAGCTTGATCAAAAGCCGTTAGGCTAGCTTGTTGTCCCCAGTTATCTGTTCCTCCTTCATTTCTGTAGTAAATATAAGCTTTACCTCCTGCACTATTCCCAGCAGGATCAGCATCGGGAGCTCCCACAATAATATAATCTCCGTCTATTTCTATTGACGTTCCAAAACGGTCACTTGCAGCTGCATCAGAGGCTTGAATAATTCTGATTAAGCCCCAGTTATCTACTCCTCCAACATCTCGACCAAATAGAAAAATTCTACCTGCATCAAAGGTTCCTCCAATATCATCCCGGTAGGCTGCTGCTACCGCAAAATCACCGTCTACATCTACTGCCCAGCCTAGATTGGCATTTGTGGGCATCCCAGATACACCTATATTTTTGATCTCACTGAAAGACTGAGCTTGAACTAATGTAGAGAACATATATATTCCTAAAAAAGATAAGAAAAATTGCTTGGTAAGGGCTCCTAAAAAAACTTGGGTATGGCGTTTTTTCATACTATTGTGTTTATTATTGATTGGGTTATTATATATTACTTTATACCTAAGGGCTCTGATTTCCCTGTCAAATATAATGCTTTAATTTAATACTTTTTGATCCATTATCTAAGATAAGATAAATAACAAAATGATATCTTAAAAATACATGTCTTTTTCATGTATAAGAACTCAAAATCATTACCTTTATTGCTGATTAACTACTATTAAATAGATAGCCACAATTAATTTATAGTTAATCAGCCTTTTTGTAGATAGGTTTACTTCGCAGAGCACTTCGGGGTTAGTTTCACTGAGCCCTTCGGGGTTTACTTCGTAGAGCCCTTCGGGGTTAACTATAAATTACTTTTGTCCATCTACTTACTTACTTAAGTAAGCTTTAATAATCCGTGACTTTTTATGCTTTTTTATAAAAAGCTAAACAGTTAAACCTTCACGGACTATAGATAAATCACATGCTAAAGAATATTCAAGGCAACTTTGTAGTTTGGTGCAACGTCACAGAATAAATATTATACAAAAGCAGCCTTGTACTTTATTCTGTGACGCCACCAATCAAACAGAATTAGTGCTGTACACAAACCTGTTTTCTACCTATAATTTGTCCTTTTTTATTGTGGATACTCAACCAATAATTACCATTAGCAAGTTTGCTCGTAGGTATGACAAACTGTTGTTGATTAGGGATTGACAATTGAGCAACTTTTTGTCCCATAACATTAACTAACTGAGCTGAAACAGCATTAGTTTGTTCACCCAAATCTACTGTAAACAACTGATCACTTGGATTAGGAAATACTTGGAAATCTGACGATTCTAAGAGCGTAGATAGAACAGAAACATTCGTTGTATCTTGTTCAAATTCTCCCATAAAGTCGATACTCTCAATAGCAGTTTCCGTGTCATCCATATTTATGCGGACAATAGGTTGGCGATAACCTTCTGATAAATAATCATAATAAACTTCGGAACCTGTAGTTGGGATAGGAATAGGTGCAGCTCCTAAAACCAAACTAGTTATATCCTGCCACTGAGGTCCTAAGATTGGAATAACCACACGAGCTTCAATTTTAAATTCTGTTTGAATTGATACTCGTTGTCTCAATACATCATAAGTGGTATCTGGCATGATACAATCTCCCCAAGCATCTATTGTGGAGGTTTGGGTTCCTGTAAAATTTAGACGAATGGAATCAGGATCAATTGGTAAGGAAATAAAAGAGTCTATTAGGTTGGCGAGTAGAGGAATGCTATCAATATTCTCTGCAAAAGCAATAGAATAACTATCAGAAAAAGTTCCTCCATAATTCAAGGGAGCTTCCTGAATTTTGTGTGGATCTATGTACGGGCTCACAAATACATTTCCAAAAAATTCGATACCTCCACCTAGTCGAGTCATATCTGTACTTGTCACATCTACATAAGCGTCACCACCAAACCCTGCTAACAAATCTTGGATGATTTCTGTGTTAGAGAAGTCTGCGTAAGCAGCCCCATCAATTGCTGCGGAAACCGTATCTTCTCTAAGAAACTCGGTGTAAAGTCCTGTAAAGTCCCAAGTAGTTTTGGAAGCACTTCCTGCTGTCAATACAAAGTTATCTACTGTAGATAAAGTAGAGATTTCATACTGATCGCCTGCTTGAGAAAATATACTATTACTCAATGTGGATTGCCCTTTTACGTTGAAAAAGCAACAACTACAAAAAAATGTAACTGTAAAGATAGCTTTATTGATCATGCTATGTCGAATTTAAAAAATGATTGAATATGGGATTCGATCTAAGTAGGTAGTTACTAGAATAAGTTCAAAAGAATTTGATTCATTGAACTCTTCGAGCTTAGCCCACTGTATTATAAATAATAATAGTCCGTGACTTTTTATACTTTTTTATAAAAAGTTAAAAATCTTTGTTTAGCTACGCTGAGTACTTTGTGGTTTTTACTAATTGATTATCAGTTTTTTATGAATTTTTATGTTAAAAAACTATTATATCTTGATTATCAATTGGTTATTAAACCTTTATGGAATATAGAAATAATAAAAGTTAAAAAAACATTACGACGTGTTTAACAGAAGATGAATCCTGTAGTTGATAATTAGAACTTGTTACGAATGGATTGATGTGGACCACAAAATACAAAATTTTGCACAGACGACAACGCTAAAATTCGTAGAACTCCAAGACTGACGGATTCCTAGAAATAAATACGAAATATTATTCCATATTTCAATGAATATTTGTAACTTTATTCTCGTGAAAATATATAGCATATTAGATTAAACCATTTGTGTTTAAAAACCAATGATCCAAATTTTAAACATTTGAAGGTGTTTTACCAAAAAAACAAGTAGCTCCAAAACTTTATTACCATGGTCTATAAGAATGACAATAACCCCGATCAATCCCTAGTCAACAACAACAACACAGAGACCAATGCAGGTGCTCAGCTGAATACCGAAAACGAGGATTCGAATATACCTAGTATGGAACAACAACTAGGTTTTGAAGAGGATAAGAATAATGCACCAGACTTTAGTTCCTTCCAACAGGATACTGTACAAGATAATAGTTTTAATTTTGATAATCAGGATCAAAATGTTCCTCAGTTTCAAATAGATTCTGCGGATAATCAGTTGGATCAAGACCAAATGCAAGGTTTTGGTCTAATGGATCAAGACTCCCCCAACTTAGCAGTAGGTACCAATAAAGTTACGGAAGAGGAAGAAGAGAATCTAGAAGAAGAAAATAATCAACAAGACAATCAAGAATCAGATACAGAGAATCAGAACAAAACGGAGAAAGATACTCCTCCTACCGATAGTGGAACACCGAATATACCTAATATAGGTGGTGGTGGAGACATACCTGTGGATGGTGGTGGTGATGGTGAATTAGATTTGGATTTGACCAATGATAATACAGATACTATAGAGAATAGTGATGATGGTGGTACTGGAGGAGATGGAGGAGATGGAGAAGTTGACATTCCACTACCAAGTCCAGATGCTGATCCTGGATTTCAAGAGCTGACCCAAGAAGTAGATGTAGAAGCAGACAAGCAAAGTGAACACCGTTCTTCTAGTCACGAATCTAATAAAGCGGAAAAAGGTGCACCAGTTACCTCTGATGAGGAGCGTGGTACTTCTGGTGGGGCACAAGTAGGTATTATGGATCAACAAGAGCCTAAACCATTCAATGCATCGAAGTTCAAACAACTTTTGATGAATAAGATTGGGGCGATGTGGCCAAAGGATGAAAAACAAGCCAAGGAGTTTGCCGAAAAGGGTAAGGTAAGCGAAGTAGGAGAGGCTGTAGAAGACGATGTAATTGATGAAAAGGATAATGCAGGTGGTGATATCGAAAAGGCTACTAAGGATGATCCTGTAGCTGTACCACAGCGTAATGTTGAAGATATTAATAAGCCTCATTTAGGCAAGAAACCTAAGGATTTGGATACCGATAAGGCAATGCCAAAACCTGTAGAAAGCAATCAAGTAGAAGAGCCGTTGGATAAAGAAATGGAGGATAGTGATCAGTATATGGAAGAACACCATATGGATGATGATATGCTGCGTAATTCCAATGAACCTAGTTTTACGAAGCTAGCTTCAGATAGAGATAATGCTAAAGTAAAAACAGAGGAGTATAAAGCTACGTATCGCCAAGAGGAGCAGCAGCGTATAGACGCAGCCAAAAGTGGTGCAGATAAAGAATCGGAGGATCAGTTCCAAGCTATTCGTGATAGTCGGGTCAATTCCTTGTGGGGTAGTGTATTTGGTATGCAACAAGGTGGGGCACAAGAGCATAGTGGAGAACATCAGCGTATTTCTAAGGAAATTAATGCAATTTATAAAAATACACAAAAGGATGTTCAAGATCGCTTAGAGCGACTAGATGCTGAGGTGAAGGTCAAGTTTATGTCTGCTACCCGAAATGCAAATCAAGCTTTTGATACCTATGTCAAAGAAGAGATGGGATTGTATTTACATAAGCGTTATGGTAGTGATGAAAGTATTTTTTCCCTTAAGGGTGTAGGGGAAAGATTAGCTGGTGGAGTGACTGCTGTTTATGATTCAGTAGCAGGTATGCCAAAGGAAGTGAACGACTTCTTTGTAGAAGGGCGGGAACGCTATATGAATTCGATGGATCGTTCCTTGACGCATATTTCAGAATATGTAGCACAGGAGTTGAATACGGCTAAGGCACGGATTGCACAAGGTCGCCAAGAGGTGAATGATTATGTAGAAACCTTGCCGAACAACCTAAGAAGTATTGGACGTGATATTGCAAAAGATATACAATCTAAATTTGATGATTTAGAACAAACCGTAGCAGATAAGCAAAATGAGCTAATTGATTATTTAGCTAATGAATATAGTGCTGCTGTAGAAGAGCTAGATGCCAAGATCGAAACCTACAAAATGATTACCGGTGGTTTGTGGGGAATGATTAAAGATGGTTTAGGCAAGGTTTGGGAAGTAATCAAAGAAGGTTATGATACCTTAACAGGTTTACTCAAAAAGGCAGGTGATCTGATCTGGGCTATTGTGACCAGTCCAATAGAAACGATTGGGAATGTTGTAGATGGTGTAACTACAGGACTGAATAATTTTCTTGGAAACATAGGAACGCATCTCTTAAATGGAGCAGTGAATTGGTTGATGGGGGGTATAGATGATTTGAAAATAACCATACCTGATGATTTATTTAGTCTAGGTGGTATGGTTGATTTGATCGGACAAATTTTAGGGATTTCTTGGGAAGAAACCCGTGAGGATTTGGTAGCGGAGTTTGGCGAACGCAAGGTGAAACGCATGGAGCGTAGCTTTGATATGGTACAGGCTTTCCAAGAGAAGGGTTTTGCTGGTATTTGGGAGTATCTACAGAATGAGTTTGAGAGCTTACGAGATGCCTTCTTGACAGGCTTGCGCGATATGTTGATTCAAGAGGTGATCGAAGCGGGTATTACGTGGTTGTTTAGCTTGTTGAATCCTGCTTCTGCCTTTATCAAAGCCATCATGGGAATCATAGATATTGTGACTTTCTTTGTCGATCATTGGGATGATGTAGTGGCAATGGTACAGGCCTTTGTGGATACGCTAGATGCGATTGCAAATGGTAATACTGCGGCAATGGCTACTGCTATTGAAGAAGCTATGGCGAATACTGTACCTGTGATTATAGGCTTCTTAGCATCGTTAATTGGGGTAGATGGCTTTGGGGAGAAAATCAAAACGATCTTGACGAATATTCAGACCTTTGTAGATAATATTCAGACTGGGATTATACAGAAAGCAGGAGATTGGTTAGGCTCTAAGGGAAGTAAGGAGCGTAAGAAGAAACGCAAAGAGGAGGAAGAAGCTAAGAAGAAAGCTGATGAAGAGGGCGAAGATGTAGAGGAGAATAA
>JAKVCT010000284.1 GCA_022448995.1 Saprospiraceae bacterium | reverse complement strand
TCACGAGGCTTTTTAACAAAGTGCAGCGCAAAAAGGCTGCTTGAATTAAATACAAATTAATTGTGGCTATCTACTTATAACTACGTACTGTTCATTAAAGTTAACTAAAATCATTCTAAATCTATTCTAGGATTATTTTTGTCCTTTTATTCAAAACAATAGTTCGTAGGTTTTTGACTTAGTTGAGCCTTTTAGGATTTGTAACTAATTGATAATCAAAAGGATTTGTAAAGCTGGTTAAATTTTGTAAAATCTTGATTATCCAGTAGTAAGAAAAAAACGAAGCCAAACTATCATCTGGCTTCGTTTTAGGAACTTTATTTTCAAGAATTTTTCTTGAGGGTGTATCCAATACTATTTGACCAATAATAAGCACCCACTATTTTAAAAGTTCATCTAGATTTACACGTTTTCCATTACGGAAACCCACAATAAATGGACTTTTAACACCTCTTTCCTGTGCAAGCTGTCTAGCACGTTTAGCTGCGTCAATTGTCGAGTAAGATGCTAGATAGAAGTAAGTCAAGCCATTAGAACGCTTTTGTTTCTGGATACTTCCCAAACTAGTTAAAGAAGGGAAGGTAACATTTTCGGGCTTGCTAAATGCACCTAACTGAATCTTAAATTCTACAGCTCTTTGATCATCATTATTAAATTCTTGAAAATCATTATTATTAGAATTATCTGCTAATTCATTTCTTAAACCATCATTATCTGCATAATCACTATGAATATTTTCATCAGTTAGAGGACTATTGTCATCACTAGTAGAACGTTTATTAAACTGATCATTATCTGCCCAGCTATTATTAGCATTAGGATCAATACCTTGTCCTTTTGGATAGATAATTTGGTTTTGATTCCGCATGCGATCTACAGCACTTGCATTTCGGATATTGGTACTAACCACATAAGCTCCAGTAAACCCTTTCTTATCCAAGGCCTTGGCAGCTTGTGTAGCATGATTTTTATCAGCGAAGATACCTACCTTATATACTGTGCCATTGTTTTTTTTGTCTTGGAAAATATGACCATAAGGTAATAGTTTTTGACGATTTTCAGGAGACAATTTACCAAACTTACCCACCTGAACTAAGTAACCATCCATAGGCAAAGATTGCCCATTGGGTGGATAAGAATATTCATACTCAATATTTAAGTCATTACTCAAGCGATCTTCTATATTTTTATCCTTATCCGCTTGATTTTTTATAAAATCAGGATCATTATCTAGACGATCGTCAGGAATATTGACTCCAATAGGAACAATAGAGCGCGCGCCTAGAATTAGGCGTTGTTCTCCATCACCTGGATTAATTTGAAATTGACGATTTTTGTAACCTGCTTTGGAAAACCAGATTGTATAGTCTGTATTTCGTCTTAACTTAACATAGTATTCACCAAAAGGGCTAGAACGTACTTTAGCTTTTGTACTAGTAGCATCAGGTAAAACAAAAATAGTTACACCTTCAACTGGTTTTTTAGTGACAGCGTCTACTATAGAACCGGTGTAAAAATCTATACCACAAGGAACATCATCATCACTATTATTATCATCATTATCTTTGTTATTATTATTATCGTCATCTCCATTATCTGCTATAATTCCATTATCAGGATCGGGATCAGGAGTAGGATCAGGATCAGGAGTAGGATCTGTTGTGCTAGAAGTCACTCTTGGCATTTGATCTTCAGTCCCAACCATTTCGCAAGAATAAATATCGTAGTCACCAGCACCACCTTTACGGTTAGAACTAAAGTAACCAAAATTATTCACGTCATCATAAACAAAATAGAGATCGTCATGAGATGAATTAAGCTTATTTCCTAAGTGTCTAACCTCTTCCCAAGTACCTTTTTGAGGGTTGTACTCTGCCTTATAGATATCATAACCACCTAACCCCTTATGAAAATTGGAAGAGAAATAAAGAGTATTATTTTCTGAAATAAATGGAGCAATTTCATCACCTTTTGTATTGACCTCCTTTCCTAGAGAAACAGGTGGCGTCCATTTACCATTTCTTTTACGGCTAATAAACAAATCATAGTCACCTACAGCTCCTGTATTTTGAGCAAAAACAAGTGTGTTGCCATCGGCAGATAGGGCAGGGAAACCAGTAGATTTCTCAGGAGTGTTATAAGGAAATTCTTGACCACTACCTATGACTAATTGACCATCAGCTTCTACATCATAAAGAATAATCTCTAAATTATTCATACCCGCTCTAGATAAATGACGAACTACAGGTTTAAAACTATTGAATGTACCAGCAGCTTTAGCTCCATTGGAGCTAAAACTCAGTGGAGCTAAGTTACGATCACTTCCAAGTTGGTCATTTTTCTGAAAAGGTTTTCCCTGACTTAGTCGACCAGAAGAGGATGGCGTAGTTACATAGTAATAATTATCCTCAGTGGTAGATTGTCCCCCTTGAGCAGGAAGTTGTATGGTTTTAGAAGAGGTATAAGCTACCTTATTTTTGAAGAGCGTAGGAGCATATTCTGCTTCAGCAGTGTTGATTTTTGTTTCTGGAAGAATTTTATAAGCACTACTCTTGTCTTTCATACTTTTTGCAAAGTCCAAGCTTCCTATTGCTTTTTGAGCAATAAAAGGTTGTTTTTTCTCAATTTTTCTTAGCCATTTTTCTGCCTCTGAATATTTTCCATTAACCTTCAATACCATAGCATAACTGTAACAATATGCATGATGTCCCTCAAATTCTGGATTCTTAGCAGCACGTTTATATATAGCTTCCGCTTTATCAAATTTGTTTAGAAATTCATAACAAGTTGCTAAGCGAGACTGTGCTTTTAGATCTGGAGATCCGTTAGCAAGTCCTCTTTCATAACCTTCTATAGCTATAGAATAGAAATGAGATTCATAGGCACTATGTCCTTTTAGAATATCGGTATTTGTCTGTGCTTGGATTTGACCAGCTAAGCCAAACACAAATGCAAAAAGTAATTTCGCTGTTATTTTCATGTAAGCTGGATTTTATAGTGATGAATAATAATACAACAGTTGGTACTGTTGTACAGTAGTCACAAGTTTACAAAAATTGTCTCTAAAAATAGATTGAATTCACTACTTAATCTTTTTTATTCAAAAGATAATATCTTCTCAATAATACATTATTTATCAAAGAGTAACCTCTTGTTTCCTAACTTAATGATTATTTGGTTCTTTTATTGAGTGATTCTAACCATTTTCAATGGAAAACCATAACCTTGCCATATATCTAAGATGATGAGCCCTTCAGGGTAGGGCTCAATGAAGATGATTTTTAAACAACTTCTTTATTTAAATTCGACTATAGTTTTATCACAAAGAAAAAATGAACCCAAATTTACATTCAGATTCATTTTTAGAATTATCATTTTCAGACAATGAAATTATTCAGAAACAAAGAATATACCTGTATTTCTACAGTTTATTCAGGGTCATTATGACCAGGGTCGTTTTCTGTAGGTGTAGGCTTGTATTTTTTCTTCTTGTTGCTCAGTACCGTTCTGTAACGTTCAGGATGTAGGCGTAGATCTTGCATCAATAAACGTAAATCTTTTACAGTCATTTTAATTTCTTTATCGAAATCAGCATCATACAATAGAGAAGAAATTACACCTTCCTTACTTGAGAAATCTGTAAGATCAGTAATGTTACTTACCGCTTTATTCACTCCGTTTAAGGTTTCAGGCAATTGTTTGATCGTTGCATTCAGATTGGCAATAGTTGCTTTTGCTTCAGCGACAGTTCCACTAATATCACTATCCTTTAGGTCTTTAGACAAAGCATTTAAGTTTTGTAATAATGCTGTAATATCATCATTACTCTGTTTGATATTTCCAGTAATTGCATTCAAATTATTCATTGTGGAGGATAAATTAGAAGAAGCATTCAACAGTAGGCTATTTACTTGATCTGTAATAAGTTTTACATTATCAACAATTACACCCACATCTGCTAATGCTCCATCAGAACCACCTAGACCACTTAAACCTTCCAAAATAGGTTCAGCTTTGCTACCAATCGTATCTAAAATAGGTCCAGCAGTTTCCATGATTCCATCGAGCATACCAGGAATGCGTCCATCTACTTCTGATCCTGATTCGAAGCAGTTACCTGCATCACAGCTTCCCTCAAAACGCAAGGCTACTTCTTTTCCAGAAAGGAGAGAGGGTTGATACAGTTCAGGGACTACTTTTTTAGGAACCTTATAGTCTTTATTGATACTCAAGGTTGCTATAGCAACAGTCATAACAGAGTCTTGGTTAGCTCTATTCTTTAGCTTATTCCCATTTTTGTCGGTTACCACACGTGGTACAATATCAATTTCAGTAACTGCACCTACACGCAATCCATTGATGGTTACAGGCGCAGAAATTGCTAAACCATCAACTGTATCAAACTTTGCTTTGATGATGGTGTTATTGGTTAGAATATTTTTTCCTTTTAGAAAATTGTATCCCCAAATAAGCAAGAAAATGGTAACAATACTCAGGATTCCAACTTTTATTTCATTTCTTATTTTCAAAACAGCTTATTTTTTTCTTAATGAATAATAATTTTGCTCTAGCTTTTCGTGATTTGTCGTATGAGTTTGTGATATATTATTTTAGGTCCTTAGTTCGTTGTTTTTGTAACTTTGTTGAGCCTTTTAGGGTTCGTAGCTAAATGATAATGAAAAGGATGTACGGAATTAGTGAAATTTCATAAAATCCTTCTTCTTAATTATTAAGAACCATGAAGTGCTCTGTAGAGCTAAAAGATGTTTTTTGATTTTTGGTGAAAAATTAAAAAATCAACAAACTATTATTAGGTGATAACAGACACTTATTCACAAGGTCTGATTTGATTATACTTGTTCTTTTTACCCAGTTTTAGATAACGTCTTGGGTTCTCTTTAAAATCAATTAATACACAATGCAACTTCTCAATTTGCTCAAATAATTTAGCTGGTACACTAGCATCATTAACCAGCTTTTGAAAATTGGGATTTTGCTTAATTTGTTCAACCTGTGTGTTGGCTTTATCCAGCATTACATTTACTGAATCAATTTGTATATTGGTAGAGGCTAAGATCTTATCAATAGAAACTAAAGATGCATCTACAGAGGCTAGGGTCTTGCCAATATCTTGCTTTTGGACATTTACAGCAATAGAATTAATTTGAGTAATTAGTTTTTCAATATTACCACTATTATCTTTTACTGTTTTGGTGGTAGATGTTGCATTCTTTAAGGTAGAGTTAATCTGCCGATCTAAGCTTTTTAGTTGTTTGTTAGCTTCAGCGGAGGTAGCAGTCCACTCATCAAGCATTGCATAAACACTGTCAACATTTCCTAGTTTTGCTAAAATAGGATCTGCTTGATTTAAGGTTTCAGGATCCATGAAATCTTCTATATCCATATTCCTACCTCTGATAGTTTCGTCCCCTTGCAGGCAATCTTCTCCCGAACAAGCACCATCAAATTTTAAGTAAATTTCAGGTGGGGCAAAATTCACCAAGGAACCTTGTAAAACAGCTACTGCATTTTTAGGGATTTTTACACCAGGTTCCATTTTCATTTCCACTAATATTTTTTCCGATCCCTCTTTTTTATAGACTCGTGTAACACCTCCTAAATGACTTCCTCTAATACGTACTGGTTGAGAAACAAACAGTCCTTTTACATGGTCAAATTCTGCAGTGATAGTGATTGTTCTATTGAGATAGTTTCCTTTTTTTATCCAATTAATGCCCATCAGTGAGAACACCAACCCTATAGTTCCTAGAATACCTACAAGTGTTTCTTTTTTCATTTTTTATATGCTAATCGGTCTAAACTTGGGGAGATAATTGGCTTAAAAAAGATTAGATTTCTGTAATTCTGTTCTTCCCAAGAAAATCAACCCCCAAAATAAATAAAAACTTTTGATTTAAGTACATTTATATTGAATAATTATACTATTTTAAAAGATAGCATATAGGGCGAATTTATTTGTACTTGTTTGATTTTTAGTTTATTGAGTTCTATATGCCTATTTGAGCTATTTTTTCATTACAAATATTAATAGCTCTTTTTAGAAGAAGTTATCACTTTGATGATAATTCCTTTGCTCTTTGTAGAGAGATACGTTTGCCCTGATAGTAGGCAACAACAAATGCATCTGAAAAACCATGGCTGCGCCAGTACCGTTGTTGACTGACAGCTTTACTCAGTGAGTTATAACTACCTTGCATATACTTGAAAACTCTATTTTCTTGAGTTTTGATAAGATTGCTTACTTTTTTCCAACGCCCAGCATCTGTATTAATATCAACAGGAGAGGAGGCTAATTGTATTCTAAAAATTGGCAGGTTCTTAGAACTGACTTCGTTATGACTAGACTGAGAGTTGGAGCTAGAGGGTTTGCTAACAATACTTTTTTGATAGCCCTTAGTATCCATTTCTATCTTATATTCCTTGAAGGCGCGATAAATTGCAGAAGCTATATAAACCTGACCTTTCTCTGAATTGAGATAAGCTTCTTCTGT
>JAKVCT010000283.1 GCA_022448995.1 Saprospiraceae bacterium | reverse complement strand
AAGTAAGATCTATTGTAGAAGTTTCTCCTTCACAGATAGAAGTTGGAGAAGCAGTTAAGGTAGTTGAAGGAACATCATTTACAGTGATGGTATGAGCTGCCGTAGCCGTACAGGTATTGCTTTCGGTTACGGTTACTGTGTAAGATGGTGTACCTGCTGTGGCTAAGACGCCTGTAGTAGTACCTGCTGTAGTAGCTCCATTGTGTGACCATGAATAGGTCTCCGAACCTGAGCAACCCGAACAGTTTGCAGTAAGTGATTGGTCGTCTCCTACACAGGCTATAGTTGATGCTCCAATACCTGTGAGGTTGGGAGCAGGATCGACATTTACTGAAGCAGCTGTTGTGGCAGTACAGGTATTTGCATTGGTGGCAGTGACATTAAAATTGTAGGATCCTGCTGAATAACCTGTAGCTGAAACAACTTGCCCTGAGCCTAAGCTATTGTCCCAAGAATAAGTTACACTACTACAATCTCCACCAATACAGTTGGCTTCTAGACTGATATTTTGACCCTCACATATATCAGCTGTGGTAATAGCTAATTGTGGTAAGTCTAAACCTGTAATTTCTGTACTAACAATATTCGTACAGGAATTACTATTTGTAATAGTAAGATAATAATAGTTGGTTCCAACTAGTGGAATAGATCCTGTATTAACAGAGGTTACTCCTATTCCATTACCTAGAGAAACACCATTATCATCCTCCCAAGTATATGTAGTGTTAGCATCACAACCAGTATTACAAGTGACATTTAAAACTTCAGATGTACCCACACAAGCACTTACAGAATGAGAAAATGTAGAAGTAGGGTTTGTATATACAGAGACATTTTCTGAAGCAGTAGCTGTACAGCCAGCTCCATTCGTTACGGTTACATTATAGTTGAAGCTTCCTACCAATAAAGAAGGAGTAGTAACATTTTGCCCAGTACCAAGGCTATTATCCCAAGTGTAGGAAAGTCCCGAACAATCTCCTCCTGTACATTGTGCGTCTAGATTGACAGTTTCTCCTTCGCAGACATCTGCACTGCTTGGGACAATGTCTATGACTGGATTTATACAGGGGGATAGTTTTTGTAGGAAGCCACTTGTTCCTGAACCAGAAGCGGTATAATTGTAAGTGCTCGCAGAAGGATCAAAATCGACAGTACCTATAAATCCACCACTTGTGAAGATATTGCCACTGTTATCTGAATTGATTGAAAGTCCAAAGTCATTTCCAGCCCCCCCCATTGCAGTAGCATTAACATATGTGCCATCTGCTGCATTGAATTGAGCAATAAAAATATCATCACCACTAGAGGTTAAATTAGCTGTAGCAGCACCAGGGTCAAAATCCATTGTACCTGAGAAATAACCTGTAGTATAGATAGTATTTGATGTAGGGTCAAATTGTATATCCCTTGGATTCAATAAGAGGCCAGCATCACCAAATGCTTGTCCCCAAACTAGATTTCCACCAGCATCAAAACGTTGAATAAAACCACTGAGAGGAGCTGCAGTGTTTGCAGTAACAGTTGTAACTCCACCATTAGGGTCTAAGTCCATACTGTTACTCGTAAAAAATCCAGTGGTCATAATACCTCCAGAGCCTAGATCTACAGAAATTCCTTGTCCCTGTTCATTACCAGTTCCTCCAAAAGTCTTTCCCCAAGTATATCCATTGATAATATTCCCACCAGAAAAAGCTTGGATATAAGTATCATTACCACCATTAGTACTTTTATTATCAGTACCAACACCTGGATCAAGGTCTAAATCATCACTGAAGGAACCAATAGTATAAATAGTATTTCCATCATTAGATATATCTTTAATTTGATCAGTACCTGATCCACCAAAGACAGATACAGCTGTCAAGGAGTTTGTATTCGTAAGTTTCATTAGGAAAACATCAAAAAAACCATTAGAGTTTAAATTATAGCCTCCTCCAAAATCTACATTATCTTGAAAATCCCCACCTATGTAGACATTATTAGCATCATCTATAGTAATAGCTGTGCCTCGATCATCATTTACACCTCCGAAAGTACGCACCCAAGTAAAACCACCATCCACCCCATTAAGTTTCAGTACAAAAACATCTGATCCTCCATTAGAACCTGCAAAAAGACCATTCCCAAAATCTACAGTTCCACTAAAAGAACCTGTTACATAAACATCTCCATTGGAATCTGTGGTTACAGCCAATGCCTCATCGCCTGAAGTTCCCCCAATACGAACTGACCATAATATGCCACCAGTAGCATTATCGTAACGAGCTACGAATATATCTCTTACACCAGCAGAGCTTAAGGTGAATGGCGAATTGGTCCAATTGCCAAGAGTCATATCACCTGAAAAAGCACCCACAACAATAATATCTTGAGATGGGAGGACTACCATATCATTTACTGAAATAGTACTACCACCATCATTATCCAAGTGATCGACCCATTCTAAGGTTTGAGCATGAGTTTGATAAAAGGGGAGTGTGAGCATGAAAAAATAGATCAAACCAAAGCAGGGTTGTGCTAAGGAATGCCATAAGGATGAGGAGTGTATTCTTCTCATGGTTTTGTGGGTTTGTATTTTGGAGAAAAAATAATGGTTCTCTAAAGTAATTTGACTTGAGTAATGTGCAAAAAATAACTTCTCATTTAATATTCTAGTTCAAAATTTACCTTTTTCACTACCAAGTATCAATGTTTTTATAGAATTTACTTTACAGAACAATTGACATAAAAAAATATATTTTAAAATAGATAATTGACAATAGCCTAGGTTTTACTGTACTATTGGGGGATTATCTGGATTTTAAACATACATTGTAAACGCCTATTTAGGCAACGCAAGACAAATTTAAGATATTTAGACGAAAAATGAAAAAAGGAAATTGCATATTGATATAATATTTTTATTCCTTCGTTGGTGAGATTGAATAGATGAATCTTGAGTAGGGGACATTATTTGTGAATTATAGCTGGCGACGGAAGATTTCAATGATTGAATCCAATACCTTCTGTTCTAGTAAAATTTGTGCACAAAGTTTACAAAATAGATATTTTTCCCACCAACGGTAGTTTTCCTTGTCAATGACAGGGTTGCCAATAGAGGGGAAACGCCATTCCTCGTCACTGACCTGCTGAATATTCTCAAATTCAGGGATTTCTGGATGTCCTGCAAAAAGGAAAACACGAACAAAGCGAATTTTTTCATTAAAATCTGCTTCAAAGACAATCTGCATCTGAAACAAGGTCACCTTGATCATAACTGTATTACGAAAAATACTGTATTCTTCGCCAGGCCACTGAATTCGGTGCCACAAAAAAGCTAGTAACCATTCATCGACACTAGATTTCCCAGTATCTACGAGTTTCCAATAAGCCGTTTCCCAATCGCTAGCAGCATTGCTGCTCATGTATGTGTTTAGTTCATCCATAACCGTAATAATAAGCATTGTTTATCTTTTTTCAAAAGATCTCTGGGAATACCTTTTTTTTATGACAAAGTATCTTAATAAAGAATGCTCAAATAGGTGTTTTGTTCACCTATTTGAGCATTAAAAATCAGTTGTACAAAGCTAAAATTGAGCTTTAGATCTATGTTGTAATTAATTAGCTCTGTCGAGTACTTCTTGGTTTATTTTTTATCTTCAAAAGAGAAGTTTCTAGAAACGGCTTGCTCTCTTACTGCTTTTAACATAACAGCATCTAGGGTATTATCTTTACCGCCAGCTTCCTCAGCCATTTCTTTGCGTTTTTGTGTAATAAACTCTTTACGCTTGATGCTAATTTCATTAATTTCCGCTTGGATTTTCTTACGTTCCTCAGATTTTTTGCTAATGTATTCCTTACGTTCTTTTTCAGTCATCTTTTGCATTTCTTCAGGTAGCTCTTCTTCCTTAATTCTATCTAAAATCTTGTCATCGGCTTCTTCTGCATCAACCAAATCCCAAGAATCATTTTTATACATTTTTTTAGATTTAGAAATTGTTCTTTCTGCCATATTAGAGTTGCCAAAACCTTTGGCATTGGAATCCTGACTTTTTTGGCGTTCTTGTAGAGCTCTACCCTTAGAACCGTAAGCAATATAAGTACCATTCAAACTTTCATTCAACTTTAGGATTTCGTCATCAAAAGGTGTTTCTATGTGTACCACCTTATTTTCTTGATTGATACATATATATTTTCCTTTACCTTTATCTGCTCCATCTTTCCATTTGTGTTTAACTCCTAAATCACAGTCTCCACAGAAAATAGTATTCACAATAATATACTGATCAACAGCACCTTTACAGGCATCTATGTAGTTAACATCACCTTGTGTAAACTCTTCGTTTCCTGCAATGATAATGATTTTTAGGTCACCTTTGCGCTTACTCCATTCCAATTTATTTGTAGCATCTTGAATTGTCCATCCACAATATTCACTACCTCCATTAGTTGTTAATTCGAATAATTTTTCGGATACTAAATCTAAATCTGTTGTTAATGGTGTAATTTGTTTCATGTATCCATCAGTAGCCGCATGAGTGTCTTTGCCAAATTCATATAAGGCAATTTCAATATTCGGTACTTTGCCTCCTTTTTGGGCTGTGGCTAATTCGTTAACCATCTTCCATAATTGAGATTTGGTCTGCTCAATTAGTCCATCCATACTACCACTGGTGTCTAGTAATAAGGCAACTTGGATTCGGTGTGCTGGTGGAGTTTCTTCCTGTTGGTGCTCTTTTAGTGTGGGGCTCGCTGTTATTAGTAGAGACAAAAAAGAAATTAGCTTAATCATGGTGTGTTTCGTTTGAATAGCCTTTTCTAAGTAATAGTCCAAATGTTCTCGTAGTTATCTTTAGCTGATTTTTGGTCATTTTTTTCTTCACAGATCCTCGCTGTAGCTTGCTACAGCTACGTTCTGTTCATCAAACTTGACTAAAATCATTCTAAATCTATTCTACGATTACTTTTGCCCTCTTACTTTACTTTGGAGCTGATTGGTCGTCAGTCATAGACTATTAGTTTTAATAATTGGTAATAATTGGTGTGTTTGTTTAGTGAGATGTTAGTAAATCCGCTTTTGGTGTTTAGGTCACTATTTTTTTTATTTTAATAAAGTAGAATAAGGGCTTTTAACCTTTTATTAATAAATCAAGAGTGAAAAATAAAAATGAACCATATATAATGTGATGTGGTAATCGTTATAAGTGAGTATGTTATCGAATTACAGGATTTTGATTATAAAAAATAGAATTAATTATGCAGAAAGAATTGTTTCATTATTGGTTAGGTGTTATAGTAATTGCCCTGTCTATATTGTTTAGCACCAGGACAGTACATTCAGAAACAACATTTATGGAAGATATAACAGAGTGGAGTGACCCGCAGAAAATTCGAATGCCTAAGACACCTAGAGAATTGTCCTTTGCCGATGAACGTTTTCCTATTAATAATTTTGACGTGCGCAATCGAATAGATCGAGAACTATTGATTAGTTGTTTTGGACATAGTACGATGCTTTTGAATTGGAAGGTAGCTCATCGCTATTTTCCAGTGATTGAACCTATTTTAAAAAAACATGGTGTTCCCGAGGATTTTAAATATTTGGCTATAGCCGAAAGTAATTTGCGTAATGCAACTTCTTCTGCTGGTGCTAAAGGTGTTTGGCAGTTTATGCATGGTACCGCTAGAGAATATAACTTGAGAATTAGTAGTGATGTGGATGAACGTTATCACCTAGAGAAAGCTACGGAGGCTGCTTGTAGGTATTTTAAGAAAGCTTATAAAAAGTTTAATTCATGGACATTAGCTGCAGCTTCTTACAATATGGGAATGGGAGGTTTGAGTAGAGAAATGAAGGTACAAAAGGAGTATTATTATCAAGATTTGAATCTGAATTCAGAGACCAATCGTTATGTCTTTCGCATTTTGGCAATTAAGGAAGTGATGGAACATCCTAGTTTATATGGTTATGATCTAAATGGTCCTGATTTGTTTGAGCCTTTGAAATCTAAAAGTGTTCCTGTAGATACGACCATTCAGAGTTTAGCCGATTTTGCACATAATTATAATATGACTTATCGAATGTTGAAGGTTTATAATCCTTGGTTGATTAATAATAAGTTGAGTAATCCGAATGGGGAGCAGTATGAGATTAAAGTTGCTGTTGAATAGAGTATTATGATTAGCATGTCTATTTTTATCTCGACTTTTGGCATCGCCCCAAAAGTCGAACAAAAACTCTAGGTCTCAATGGAACATCAGACAAAAAGTCTTCTCCGAAACGCCAATTAGCCTTGCTGAGCACTTCGTGGTTTCTGTCGTTTTTTGTGGCTGACAACCCATATAGACCATTTTTCTAGTTGGGTACTTTGCTCAAAGAAATGGTATCTAATCTTAGATTAAGAGTGTTTTGCTTTTTTAGGTATAAATTGTAAGATACTTGAAGCTAATAACAAAAATGAGCGTAGGGCTTATATTCTACGCTCATTTTTATCAATTTTAATCTTTTGTTAGTAGGTGGACGTAATTAATTTTATAATAATTCACAAGATTTTTTGATGCTGAACGAGGCGAAAAACGTAGGGATAG
>JAKVCT010000282.1 GCA_022448995.1 Saprospiraceae bacterium | reverse complement strand
AGAGGACACTGAACATGGTATTCAAACTTCTGGTGATGTCGTACATTCGATTGAGATATATGACAGTCTCAGAAAAGAGAGGACTGATGATATTCTATATTTTCCGACTGATTTTGATCTTGATGGACCATTGCGAGATTCACCATATTTGAAACCATTGAAACAACTACTTCATCGAGAAAAGGCATTGAATATCCCGCAGCTGAAAGCGTTCAGGCATTATATATGGAAACGAGATGAACAGGATGTTGATGTGATGTCGGAGAGAGAGGGTTTATTGATACCGTCTTTGAGGGAGTCAAGACTGCGGAGGTTGGAACAGGTGACTTTGACTCGGAAACATGTACGTTCGTCGCCTGGATATTCAGGAAAATATGGCTGGAGTTGGAGGGCAGCAACAAAGCCAACAGTGGACACAAATATTGTAGCTCCACCGCTACAAACAACTGAGCTGCAGAGGCAGATAAAAGTGCGACAGCAGTTTCATGACATAGAACTGCAACGTAATGGGGTTCCGATGGTATTGATGAGAGTGAATATTGGTGATATTGATGATGGCAACGAGTCAGATAGTAAGATGGATGATGTCAATCATCATGTTGATGTTGATAATGTTGGTCCAAAACGGGTGATGACAGCTGCTGAGTTGAGTGGTATGACCAATGCGGATATGAAAAAGATATGTAAGGAATGGGGATTGAAAAGGAGCGGTAAGAAAATTGATTACGAACGACGTCTGATGGATCCTTTTAATGATAAACATATATCGAAACAGAGCCGGTTCAATAAACGGAGAAAGTGACCGTTGTGTACGTGTAGTCATGAAGCCGACTACATTCAAGAATGATCAAATCTTATTGACTGCTTATAGTCCTGGTGGACATTCTGTTTATCAAGACAAAGATTTCTACAGTGCAAGTTCTGCTGCTGCCATCATAGAAGAGTCTGGAGTGGGACAATTTGACTTGATTGCTTTAGAAAAGAAATTAGCTGATAAGACGGTAAGTTTATCTCCATATATTGGAGAGTTGTACGAAGGTTTCTCTGGAAATTCTTCTGTAGAGGACTTTGAGGTAATGTTGAAGCTTGTTTACTTGTATGCAACTGAACCACGGAAAGATCAGGATGCTTTTGAACGCTACATTGGCCAGTCTAAGGAAGAGTTAGGGAATATTTCTTCCAATCCAATGTATTACTTCTATGATCAGATGTATAAGACAAAATTTAAGAATCATCCACGTCGCAAGATTATTCCTGAAGTGAGTGATCTGGATAAGATTGATTTCAATCGTTCGTTAGAAATCTACAAGGATCGTTTTTCTGATTTTTCTGATTTTACTTTTGTTTTGGTTGGTAATTTTGAACCAGCAAAAATCCAAGGTCAACTTGAGCAATACTTGGGAAGTTTACCGAGCAAGAATCGTAAGGAGAATTGGAACGATATGAATATGGATATGGCAACTGAAGGTGCTACACAAAATTTGCAAAAAGGGATGGCACCACAGTGTAATGTTTATATTGGTTTCAACAAGAAAGAAAAATGGTCTAGAAGTAATGCACATCACGTGCAGTCAATGTCTCAAGTGTTAAATATCATGGTCAGAGAGAACTTGAGAGAGGAAAAGGGTGGTGTATATAGCCCAAGAGTTGCGGGTTCATTCATGAAAGAGCCTATTGAGGCTTCAGATTTGATGGTGATTTTTCAGTGTGCTCCAGAAGATGCTGAGGAATTGATTGAGGCTGTTAAAAAAGAGATTGCAGACTTACAAAAGAATGGTCCTAGCCAAGAAAACTTTGAAAAAATCAAAGAACAGCAACGTCGTGCCAGAGAAACTAATCTGGAGAAAAATCGTTTTTGGTTAAGGTCTATCTCTAGCTACTACAAGTCAGATCGTAATTTGGAAGATATTGAAACTTATGGTGAGTTAATTGAAAACTTGACTAAAGAGGATATCAAAAAAGCTGCAAATAACTTTATTGATTTGGATAAGGCAATTATCGTAACGGTTAAGCCTGAGAAAGAAACAGAAACGGAGGAAAAACCATAAGGTTTTGTCTAAGGTTGATTCTTCTACAGTGAAGTTGAATGAAAAGATCCTAAGTCCTTATGGAGTGGCTTAGGATCTTTTTTAATTCAGTGTTTTACCCGAAAAATAAGTAGTATCAAGCCAAAAAATAGAGCTCAGTTTCGCTAAAAACCTAGCAAAATTTCCCCAAATGGATCAAGCGGATTATATGGGGTGTCAGCAACAAAGAAAGACGAAAACCCCGAAGGGCTCAGTGAAACTAACCCCGAAGGGCTTGCGCAATGACAAAAGGTGAGAGAAAAAATATACATAATACTGAACCACGAAGTGCTCTGCGAAGCAAATCTCCCTAGTTTGATTTGTTACTTCTTGGGGATGTTCAGTCTCTTAGGTGTACTAACCAACTCCCTAAGGTTCTGTTAGGATCAGTATCATTTTCTTTCTATCAGAATGGGTAACTGTTTTGAAAAAATGGAGAAAATCTTTATAGTTTGTTGCTTCGAAAATACCATTTTTAACCAATAAATTTCGTGTATAAAGTAAGTTGCCATTAGCTAGTTGCTTAATTTTGGCCTGATAAGAACCAAAAATATAATCAAGTTGTATAGGTTCAAAAAGCCCCTCTATACTCATTTGTGGAGGAATTTGTATTTCCACACTATCTATTTGTTCATAACCTATATGAAGATGGATGGCTTGGCTTCTATTTTTATGATTAGGCGGAATGAAACTATGCCTTGAACAGATATTAGGAATTAAAGTATAGCTCGTACCTATTTTATTCAATAAATTATTGCTACTTAATACTGCTTTTAGACCAAAGTGCTCTGAATGTTGAGTATATAAATCAATAGATTGTACTTGAGCTTTAGGAAGATCTAGATAAGATTTAATTGTTTCTCCTTGTTTCTGCTTGGATAAGAATTGTAATCCAGATAGAGCATCTGTACTGAGTGCTTTTGTGTGTTTTTCAATATCTATTTTAGCATTTAGTTCTTTATCAAAACGGATAGTTGTTTTACTAATGGTTTGATTATCCTGACACTGATAATTAGAAGTTTGCTTCCATTCCAGTTTGCCGTTATTGTGAATAACGAATGCTTCCCGATTGGCTGTGAAACTTCCCAGATAAGCAAAAGTCTGTGTTTGACTAGTACATTCTAGCCAAACTGTATCTAGTTGATTATCATAAGATAAAGGCACTAAAAGAATAACATGATTAAATTGATTGCTAGGAAAATCTTTATCTATTTTATTAGGAATATTTCCTGCGTAAACTAGGCTATAATGTGCCTGTACACCAACTGCTTCTAGCATACTTTTAGTGTAATAGGTCAAGGCTTTACAGTCCCCATATCCATGTTTGTGAACTGTTGCTGGACTAAAGGGCTGAAAACCTCCAATGCCCAATTGAACACTTACATAGCGACTATTATCTTGTAAGTATTGATAAATGAACTTTGTTTTTTCTAAAGAGTTTTTTCCTTTAGTTAGTAATTTAAGTTCTTTTTTAAATTCCTCAGGAAGTGGATCTAGTTCCTGATTCAATTCATGAATCCAAGTTGCAAAACCTTGCCAAGTTGATAAATCACCTGTATAGTCATCAAATTTGAATTGGCTAGGAGCTAGTTGAATACTTGGTAAAATTTCTTCTAAAGCAGCACCATAAGGTTCACTTTTTTTAGCTACTTGATTTTGGAGTTCCCATTTTATCCGTTCACTCGTGCTTGTGGAAGACTTAGTAGTTTTTCCTTTAAAATTATGCTCTTTATATCTACCTTTTAAGACTTTAGGATATTCAAATTCAAAACTAGAATACTCCAAAGCTATATTTTCATTGAGCAAAAAGAACCACCTAGGAAACTGAAAGGTATTATTATATTCGATATTATAACTAAGCTCCACTGTATATGGATACGTAATTTGTTCAGGAGCCTGGTAGTATTTTACTCGATTATCAGAATAGATAGTGGCATTACTGATTGCAGCTTGATCTTTAATCTCTTTTTTATTTGCTTTATGAATTAGTTGACCATGTTGGTTATAAATTCGATAATCTATCTGTCTGATTTTGGAGGATTGGTCATAAAATGCAATGAAATCACCACTTAATCTAGCTTCCTTAGATAGAATAGTAATGGTTCGGTGCTCTGTATAAATAGCCTTGTCAATTGCTTTTACCTCAAATCGACCTTCATAGTTTCTCAATACAGCATGAGCGTTATTACACAATTCTTGAGGAATAGTATGGATCATCAATTCTTGAGCGATTAGCACATAACTAATGCTTACTAGGAATAGAGTAGAGTAAAATTTCATGGTTTACGGAACTAAAGTTAAAACAATGGTAGCTTTTTGTTTTTCAAGAATTAGATTGAAGAATTCTTGTAAATGAGTATAATCTTCTGTTGAGTATTCGATTTTTTTAATTTTGACTTGTATATTCAACTCTATCTGATTTCCTGTAACACCAGCTTTATAAAAAAATGTGGCAGCACCTCCTTTCAGAGATACATTGCTTGATTCGGGTAAGTTTGTAACTTTATAATTGTCTGGAATTTCAATTTTAGTTGAATACGTATAGGTTTCTGGATAGTCAAAGTGAATAGGGTAGGTTCTTGTGTTTGCCTCGAAAGGATGTTTCTCTACAAAGGCATGAAATATTGGATTGAGATAAATTTGATTTCCGATCTTTTCGACCTGATTTTCTATTGCGGCACTTATTTTTTCACCACTTCTAGAAGGTGATTTACTAACGATAGTATGTTCATCTATTGTCCAGAACTTATGTTTATTTGCCCAGTTTTTTTTGTACTGTTCCTTTCCAATTTCATTTAGATGTAAATAAGAATTAATAGCAGTATAACCATTTCTAATTAGATCTAAAGAACCTTCCAAACTCAGGTCGTCATTAAGTTTTAGCTTAGACTGGACAATTAATTTGCTCTTTTGGTAAGGAGTTAAATCTATCCAAGTTTCAGGTCCGTTATGAATAATTAGACCTTTGTCATTAATACAATATTCTGGCAAAACCCCAAAACTATGATAAGTTTCAGACGCATCTAACAGATAAGATTTATTTCCAATAACTAGATAAGCAATGCAATGATTAAATTGCCTAACATTAGGGAACAAATAATTAATTCGACCATTCGATCGGGTAGAAATTAATATAGGTTTCGCATCAAGACCTGCTTCTCGCAACATTAGAATTAGGATGAAATTTAACTCATCATCTGTACCTGCTTTAGCTTTGAACGCCATTTGCAGATTGCTATGTTCTTCTTCAGTTTTCTGGAAGGTTTTGACAAAATCAAAAATCTTTTTAGCCTTATTTTTATCTTTTTCTTCTGCTGTATATAGTGTTTTTAGAGTTTTGCTAGCCCAAGAAGCTTTTCCGCTCAATCTTCCCCAATCCTCGTCATTGAGCACTAAACTTTTGGCTAAATCTCCATAATTAGATGGAATATACACAGAATTGTAGCTTAAATCAGGCCAGTCTACAGTCTTAAGTTCAAACTCAATAGCAGATAATAAATCTACTCGGCTAGGACTATGTGGTTCTGCTACAAAGGCAGGAATATTTTTAGCAATATAAGTATGATGATTGGTAGTTAATGAATTATCACCCCAAACACCAGCCTCTTCTTTAATTTCTGCCTTTTGGAGTTGAATATATCCTTTGATGCTACGTTGGTAGTTTAGGAAACTTGGCATAAATACATGATATTCACTATACAAAACAGGGTAATCTTGTTGAAATGCCCAACTATTTAGGTGTGTGTAAGTTCCATATTCTACTTCATAACTTAGTTCTATTACTGAGCCTACTTTTACATTAGGGAATGTAATGGCTTGTGTTAGATAATCTTTATCTTCTTTAATTTTAAATATATTCTCAGATTTCAATTCGGTGATTGTGATATTTCCATTCCGCGTATTATAAGTACAACCTTTTAGCTTCGAAATTTGGCTGTTTTTAGGGTGAGTAATCTTGTGATTAGCAAGATCTAGTGCTTTTTTATCAGTAATTTTCAATCTAAAAATTCTCCTCAGATATATTTTTCTGTTCGGAGAAATTCCCGTTTCTCCATAATCTTTAATAAAGAAAGCAGGAACATCAGGATTGTAGGAACACATGGCAGTAGACACATCTTTGTAAGAGAGTTTGCCTATAGCAAAAGCTTTTTGAGCAGAAAGGGAATAATTATTTAGTAAAAGGCAGGATAAAGTGATTAGAATAATTCTCATTTTATGGATATATAATTTGAAGTTGTTTAGGAATTAGATTTAATGCAGAAATTCAGATGATTTTTAAACAATTTTTCCATTGGCATTAAATGTCACGGAATCCCACTTTTTAACTTATATAGAATTGCCTTGATAATTAATTCGCCAATAACTTACTTCACAATTACGATCAGTCGTAACTTGAGGGATATATTTTATAAAGTATTTCTTTATTTCTAAGTAGGTGGACATAATTAATTTTATAATAATTCACAAGATTTTTTGATGCTGAACGAGGCGAAAAACGTAG
>JAKVCT010000281.1 GCA_022448995.1 Saprospiraceae bacterium | reverse complement strand
AAAAGGCTGCTTGAATTTACTTCGTAGAGCCCTTCGGGGTTAAATACAAATTAATTGTGGCTATCTACTTAAGTAGGTGGACATAATTAATTAGAGAACAACCCCGAAGGGCTCAGTGAAACTAAACCCCGAAGGGCTCAACGAAGTAAATTTCTTTTTTAGAACTGCCTATAATTTATTGATTATCAAACGTATTTTAAATACTGAACCTACCTAATTAATTTATAGTCTTTAGTCTCAGACATGGTATAGTTTTATATCAATAAAAAAACGAAGTCCAAGCATTATTTGGACTTCGTTTTTAACTTTTAGAGCACTTTTCGAACAACTGTAACCTATAAATTATAAGTATATTGTAGATTATGCACCTGTTTCTTCCGCCTTCTTTTCATCGCCATCTCCATTTTCCTCTTCTTCTGTAACCTCAGGTTCTGGTTCACGGTATTTAATAGACTCTACATCTTTCAATGTATCTACTACAACTGGTGTTGCAATAAAGATAGAAGAATAAGTACCTACTAATACACCAATCAATAAAGCAAAAGCAAAACCTCTGATACCATCTCCACCAAAGAAGAATAAGATTGCAATTACTAAGAACGTTGTCAATGAAGTAATGAATGTACGGCTCAAAGTATTATTCACAGCAACATTTACAATATTGCGAATAGAATCACCAGGATTATTAGTTGCAGTCTCACGAATACGGTCAAATACAACCACTGTATCGTTAATTGAGTAACCAATTACTGTTAGAATAGCGGCAATGAAGGCCTGATCAATTTCCAAGGAGAATGGTAGGATTCCTTTTAATAAAGAAAACATACCCAGTACAAATAATACATCATGCACCAAGGCAGCTAATGCACCTGCACTAAATTGCCATCTGCGGAAACGAATCAAGATATACAAGAAAATAAATGATAAGGCGATAATCGATGCTAAGAATGCTGATTGTCTAATATCATCTGCGATAGTTGGTCCTACCTTATTAAAAGCACTCAAGAACAAACCATCTTCAGCACTTCCAGCTTGACGACCTTTTTCAAAGTCTTCGTAAGATGTTTTTGCCCCACTATACGCTAAACTTGCATCATATACTCTACGCTGAATGATTGAGTCAACTCCTTCTTCACGAACATTCTGCATAAAACTAGTAATGATCTTAACCTGATTTGCAGTATTGAAAGTTTTGATCGTAATCTTATTAGCTCCTTCTTTATCAGAATATCCTTTTTGAGCGCCCTCTCCTTCTGCATAAGCTAGGAATGTAGAATTAAGCTCTTTGGTTAAAGCATCTGTGTCTACATCTTGAGCAAACTCAACAGTATAAGAACGTCCTCCCTGTAGATCTACCCCCAACTCGAAACCACGTGTAAACATAGATGCAATTCCTGCGATTATAATCGCACTGGAAATCATATATGCATATTTACGTTTAGCTACCAAGTTTAATTTAGGAGCAGCTAAGATATTCTTAGTACTACCTGTCCAAACCGTAATTTCTTTATCTTTATTCATCCAATAGTTAAACAACAAACGTCCTACTAACACTGCAGCAAATACAGAACAAACAACCCCAATCATTAATACTGTAGCAAAACCTTTGATCGGTCCAGTACCATATTGGAATAAGATAAAGGCTACAGCTAAAGTTGTAAAGTTGGCATCAATAATAGCCGAGTAAGAATATTTGAAACCGTTGGTGATTGCTTCCTTCCAATTAGCATTAGCTCTCAACTCCTCGCGAATACGCTCATAGATAATTACGTTAGCATCTACAGCCATACCAATTGTTAATACAATACCTGCAATTCCCGGTAGGGTTAAGGATGTACCAAAAGAAGCTAAAGAACCAATAATAAAGAAGATATTCAAGAACAAACATAAGATAGAAATGAATCCACCAAATGCATAATAGACCAACATAAAGAGTAGTACAAATCCAAAACCAATTGCCAATGCCATCAAACCAGCACTTACGGTTGCGCTACCCAAACTAGCACCTACAATAGCCTGCTCAATGATTTCTGCACGGGCAGGTAATTTACCTACCACTAGGATATTAGCTAAATCTCTAGCTTCTTCTGCAGTAAAATCTCCAGAGATCTCAGTATTACCACCAGAAATTGTTTCATTTACATTAGGTGCAGAATAAACTTGATTATCCAAAGCAATTGCTACAGGACGACCTTTATTCTTAGAGGTCATATCTTTCCATCTCAATCTTCCATCCTCGTTCATTGAGATATTGACAGCAAAGGTACCATCACCTCTAGAGCTTGAGCTAGATCCCGCATTCTTGATATGTCCACCGTTTACAGGAGATTCTTTTTCATTATTTGTATTGATCGCATACATATAAACCCACTGATCTAAATCTTCTTCATCATCATCTACCTTTCTAGGCTTATTTGCCCACATCAACTTTACAGAAGATGGAAATACATCAGCTACCGCAGGGTTTCTTAGTAGAGCAGAAACTGCAGCAGTATCCTTCAAGCGAGCAACACCAACTTGTGCTAACCCTCTATTATCTTTATTAAAACCTAATGGTTGGAATAATTTAAATAAAGGCCCTTTATCATTAGAATCACGTTCGGCTACAACTTCTGTTTTAATTGTGTCTATGTATGCAATAACAGTATTGGTAGAATCTGTGTATGAAGTATCATAAGTAATTTTCATCGTAGTACTAGAACCATCTCCCATCGCAGTACGTAAACTTTCGTCAGCATTAATGAAACGTTCTACAGCAACTGGACCACCATCCATAGGCTCTGAGTTTAGGTATACTTCCCAAAACTCTAAGTTTGCAGTAGTAATCAACATTTTGGCTGCACGCTTAGGACTACGAACACCTGGTAATTCAACTGTAATTCTATCTGTAGACTCATCTAGAAATACATTAGGTTGAGTTACTCCCAAACCATCAATACGACGCTTCAAGTTATTGTAAGTTCTCTTTACCGTTTCTGTAGCTTCCTTACGGATAGCATTCTGAACAGCATCATCAGCAGCATCAGGATTGATTCCTTCCAACTGAGAATGGAAAATAGCTGCTAACTTTGCTCCCTTTTTTGTTTTATACTTTTCAATAAACAGTGTTACTAAATCTCTCTGATCACTTTCCTGAGCTTTCTTTGCTTCGCTTAATGCCTCTGCAATATTTACATCAGGAGAATTATCAGCCAAGGCTCTGATCAAGTCCTCTAAATTAACCTGCAAAACAACACTCATACCCCCCTGAAGATCTAATCCTAAAGCCAATTGCTGCTTTTTAAGTTCGTTATACTTGTAATCCTTGATACCAATGCTAAACACATTTTTCTCTGAAACAGAATCCAAATAATACTGTGTTAGGCGATCAATCTCCTCTTCCTTATCCGTTTCTGTAGCAAAAGTCAAAGCCTCTACATCTTCTTCCGCTTTAGATCTAGCATCATTCTCCACACTATTCACCGGCCACATGAGTACAAACTGGTAAGCAATCACCGTGATAAACACCCATGTAAAAAATTTAACTATTCCTTTTCCTTGCATTGTTCTGTTTTAATTGTAAACAATCATCACTAATTAGCCTATATATTTAAGCACAACTTTTTTGTTGTAATATTTATACAAACTAAATCGAGATAATCATTATTATCTAACTCTGTTGATTAAATTCAAGTAGTTTCCAATATATTGGATTAGAAAAAAGCACACAAAGAAGTGATTGATTTTCAGTACATTATACCTAAAAAATCTTTTAATCACCCATTTTTTGTGAATTTTATCTAAAAAGTCTAATTTTTTAGTCTAAGCCAAATTGAGTGCAAATATAGAATATTTCAGTTCCAATCAAAAATATTTGTTATGCTTTTATTCACTGATTATAAAATATTTACTTCTGGTGTCAATAAGATATTGAAGCGTATTTTTACATCATAAATAATATCAAACGCCAAATCTTTGATTTCTTTTCCCGTAGCATTTCCATAATTGACCAACACTAGAGCATGTTTCTGATGCACCCCTGCATCGCCCACGCGCTTCCCTTTCCAGCCACACTGATCAATCAACCAAGCTGCGGGAATCTTCACTCGACCATCCTCCAATACGTAAGCAGGCATATGCGGAAAATCATCTTGTAAGAGCTTGTAGTGACGTTGTGAGACAATTGGATTCTTGAAAAAAGAACCAGCATTACCAATCTGACAAGGATTAGGTAGTTTTTGTTGGCGAATGTGAATAACCGCTTGGCTAACAGCCTTAGGCGTAATTTTATCGACCCCCATTTCATTGAGCACCGTTTGGATAGCACCGTACTGAATATTCGGCTGTGCTGATTTGGACAAACGCAAAACTACTTCAGTGATGAAATATTGACCTTTTAAAGATTGCTTAAAAACACTATCACGATAAGCAAACTTACAGTCCATATGCTCAAAATGCTGAATTTCTCCTGTTTCTAGCTGCACTGCATTCAATCGTACAAATACATCCTTTAGTTCCACTCCATATGCACCTATATTTTGGATAGGAGCTGCTCCTACCGTACCGGGAATCAAAGATAAATTTTCAATCCCATAATAATCATGGTCCAAAGCCCAAATTACCAGTTCATGCCAATTTTCTCCTCCTTGTACAGCCACTAAAACATGTTCTTCGTCCTCGGCAACCACACGAATCCCCTTAAGATTATTTTGTAAAACTAGCCCCTTGTAATCTTTTGTGAACAAAAGATTACTACCTCCCCCTAAGACTAGAATAGGCTCCTGAATTTCTGTGCTGTTATAGTGTATAATTTCTCTTAATGCCTCCAAAGTATTTACCTCAAACCAATGTTTGGCATTCACCTGAACGGCAAAGGAGTTGTAAGCTCCAATATTCTTAGTTTCTTGTATGTCCAGCATTTTATTTATTAAACATTAAAAGGAAGACAAAAACACTGACAATAATGACTAAAGCAAAATTGCAATATCTAGAAATCTGAATTCCACGTACAAAAGCAACTATATTTTTCTCAAACTTTGGATATTTAGGTAGAATTTCCGCCTTTAGTTTACTCATATCCCACATATGTTCCTTGTCAAACTCAATTTGGTTTTTGACCAAAATCCGGTAGTTCTGTAAAACACGGACACGAACAAATAAGTTGATGATAAGAATCACTCCGAAGGCTACCAAAGTTATAATTGTGACTATATCTGGCATGATGTATAGATTAATAGTTATAGATAGCTGACAAAGATAAAAAGTTATCCTTATGAGCTATTAGTTTTCGCAAACTAATTTTGCCATGTAAAATCCATCTGTACCATCCTGATGAGGATACAAACTTTTCTGATCTACACAATCAAATTTTTTCCCTAGTTTGGTTTCCAAAAAACGTTGAATCTGATTCTGGTTTTCAGAGGGTAGGATACTACAAGTAGCATAAACTAAAACTGTCCCCTTGTGACAGAGTTTGGCATAAGCCTCCAAGAGCTGAGCTTGTGTAGCCTGCAATTGCTCTAAGTGCTTCTTTTGCAACTTCCATTTGGTATCTGGATTTCGTCGCAAAACACCTAATCCTGAACAAGGTACATCCAACAAAATACAATCAATCTGCTCCCCACGAGGAATTGTTATGGTTTGGATACCTGATTTAGAGTTTACTATTTGAGATTGAATAATTTGAATTCCTGCACGTTTGGCTCGTTTCTGTAACTCTTTGAGTTTTTGCGGATAAATATCAGCTGCCCAAATTTTCCCCTTGTTATTCATTTTAGCTGCCAAGTGCAAACTCTTTCCTCCTGCGCCTGCACAGGCATCTATTAGCTGCATGTTGGGTTGAGGATCAATGAAAGCTGCAATTTGCTGAGAAGCTAAATCCTGAATTTCAAACCATCCTTTTTGGTAATAAGGATTTGCTTGTAAGTTTCTGCGCTTTTTTAATCGAATTGCATCTGGATAAAGATCGACCTTCTCCCCTTCTATATTTTGAGTTTGTAGTTTCTTCAAAACTAGTTCCCTATTGGTTTTCAGCGTATTTACTCTCAATATTACATCAGCCTGCTTATTCATATTGGAGATAATGGTTTCCCAATGCTCTCCAAGTTCTTGTTCACCTAACTGATCTAACCAATCAGGAATAGCTACTTGAATAGCACGATGCTGTTTTAGGATTGTAGATTTGTGTTTAAAAGTTGTTAGATCCAGTTCTTGCCATTCCTCCCAATCAGGCAAGGTTTCTCCTTTCAGTATAGTCCAATAGACAGCAAATATCTGCCACCAGTCTTGAGTAGACTCAGGAGTCCTGCCTATGTGTTCATACAAATACCGATACCAGCGTACGATATCATAAATAGTTTCAGCAATAAATCGGCGATCTCTTGCTCCCCAACGTTTATCTTTTTTTAGTGTTCGAGCAACAACTTTATCAGCTTGTTCCTGCTGAGAGAAAATTCTATCTAAAGCCTCCAGACTTGCTTGTATGATATTTCGATATAACCGAGACATTATTAACTGATTAAAATTTATTAAACAATAAGTAGATAGCCACAATTAATTTGTATTTAATTCAAGCAGCCTTTTTGCGCTGCACTTCGTTAAAAAGCCTCGT
>JAKVCT010000280.1 GCA_022448995.1 Saprospiraceae bacterium | reverse complement strand
TTTCCAGAGCAAGTCGTTCTTGTTTGAGTGCACGACTTCTCCACCAAAATCCCCAGGTACTGACTAATGCGGAACAAACAAGTATAATGATAGCATATTTTTTATATTTATTATAACGTCGAATTTTTTTGATATGATCTTTGCTTTTTTGAACAAAGGTTGCGTGTTCCGTACAGATATCAATGGTGCTTAGATAAGGTTAAATTTTTCTAAAGGCGCTTGCCCTTAGTAAAATTTTGGGATCTGCTTTATACAGTTTATACCTATCTTCAATTAGTTTCTTAGCTTTGGCACGTGACTTATCTTCTATGGAGGCATCTTCATAGATCTTTTTGGCAAGAATATCGTGAGCAATTTCTATTTTCATAATGATATGGATTAGAAATTTAGAGCTTATCTAAATCTATCATAACAACCTCTATTCATATAAAATGTCAATTTTTTATCTCTATCTAAGTACCAGTGGTAATTATTCAGATAATTCTCTCAAAATTCGCATTTCCTTAAAACGTTGAATACAATAATCAACTGTAGATTCATCAATTTGTTTCTGACGCGACAATTGTCGTTTGATATCCTCTACGTCAACAGCTTGTTTGGTGCCATTATCCGTAACTAAAGTAAATAGGATATCTAAAGGGATCCCTTTTTGATTTATGTTTTTATACTCTTTTAATTCCTTTTCAATCACCTCGATTTGTTCATCGAGAAAAGCATCCATTACATCCTCCAAATTTCCTGTAAGCTCAATGAGTTGTTCATCAAAAACTCGATCAGTTTTATTCTTATCACGATCCACGTCCATTCGGTAGAGACGATCTAAGTAAACCTGTAAGTTAGCTAGATCAATGTGTTGTTTTTTGTCTTTGAGTCTATCTATTATAGCATCTGCAATGTCTTCGTCTGTAGGAGAAAGATTAATCTTAAAATGATATGCTGTTCCAATAATAACATCTTTGAGATATCCATTACTCATCATTTCTATACGAAGCCGATTATCAAATAACTCTGGAATCTCTCTCTCATAGCCAGATAGATAAGCAATATATTCTTCGCGCATAGATAGAATAACCTTGCAGTTAGTTTCTGTATCCAGCAAATTGGCAATTTCTTCAAAAAAGGCATCTTGTTCGCTATCATCTCCCAAGATGAAAAGCTCTTCGAACTGATCAAAGATTAAGTATATAGGCTTGAATGTTGCTATGTACAAGTCATGGATAAGTTTTGGAATTGATTCCTTTGCATTAACTTTTCCTCCCGACTTTTCCTTGATGGTATCCTTTATAGCACTTTTAAAAGAAGCAATCATATTATCTTGTCGCCTAATAAAAATAGGCAACCAATTGGTTGATTCCATTCTATTATTCAACCCACAATTGATTAAACTTGTTTTACCTGTTCCTGAGGCTCCATAAAGCAAGACCAAGTTAGTTTCAAAGATACGTTCATAGAGTTCTTTTGTTTCTTTGTCACGCCCAAAGAATATATCTTTGTCAGTTTTATCGTAAGCATTCAAGAATTTGAAAGGACTAACCATGATATTTATATTTAGTAGATAATTTCTTTGTAATAAAGTTTGATAGTGAAGTTGTTTAAGAATTAGATTTAATGCAAAAAATCAAAGGATTTAACCTCGAAGAGCTCAACGAAGTTAAAAAAGGTAAAAATTGGACAAAACCCGAAGAGCTTAGCAAAGCTAAATCAATGGATTTAGTGTGATGAAGGTAATTTTTAAACAACTTCAGTTTATTAATTTTTAATTTTTGGTCAACTCCCAAAAGGCTCTGTAAAGCAAAGTATAACCGAAAAAAGCTTTTCTATTCTAACTTAGAATCAATTTAGACATGCTCTAACTACTTAACTTAAGACTGCATATCCTGTTCAAAAACTAAAAACTGACGCTTGAGGACTTCAAAAGGATTCTCTTGTTCTTGCTCTTTTTGTTCCCCTCTTCTCGAGGATCTCCTAGGTGATCTACGTGTTCTTAGTCGGGTTGAACGCATTGTACTAGCCAGTTCTTTAGGTGGAGCTGTTGATAGTTGATCAAAAACGCGTTCTTGTGCTTTGTATATATTATGTGCTGAAGCCAAGTAACGAAATTCTTCCTCATCGCGATAAGCATACACATACAGTTGTTGTTCTGTTGCTCGATTTCCCATCAAATCACCATAAGCATTTCTATCAATAATAAAAGGTGTCAGATTGAGAAACTTGGATGGATCATTAACATCAGGTGTAATGACTACCGAGGAGTTATTTACGAAAGTATCATAGGTATAAGCACGTGGGGTTTTGCCTGCTGCCAAGTCTGATACCTTGGCATTCAAGCGACCAACTTGATGCTTAAAAGTACATTTCAAGTGTCTAGGATTATCAATAAATATATTCCGTATAGTAATCAGATCGTAACGTGCCAAGAAAGCAATGTGTAGGAGGAGGGTACTTAGATGATATTCACCATCTTTAGAGTAACGCAGTTTATTTTGTTCTAAATCCTCCAGATCATTATTTGCAATGAGTAGTCTAAGTTTCTGAAGATAATCACAGGCAGCCTTTAATTCACTGTTTTGCGCTTCATGATCGTCTAGAAACTCTTTGAACTCAGCTGCATAGAGTTTGCTATTAGAGTCCAATAAGTTTTTGAGTGTAATGATGAAATTATGAAGAAAATCAAAACGATTAAAATTAGAATCCTGAATCGTCAGAATACTTAGAAATGCAGTATTAATATCAAAAGAACTGTCTCTTTTTTCATCCCATAATTGCGAAATTCCCATGTAGAAAAGAAACTGTGTTGTAATAACATAAGTGCTTACTATCTGCTTAATACGATTCACTGAAGGTTTGTCCATATCGCCATCCTTGGTTGCTAATAACCGGATTTGTACACCAATTGGCCAAGGCATATTTTCGATAATAATAGAAAGCGCTTCTCGATCTTCTACAGGGTTGCCATCATTATCATAGGCTAGATAGTCTAGTCTAGGTACATAGCGAATCATTCCATATTTATCATACAAAATAGCTAATAACTCGTGATTTATTTGATAATCTGCTACAGGTGTATCCGAGTTAAAAGTAACAACTGTGTTATTAGGGATAGTCCATTTAAGAACAGAATCCTGTTGTTCATTGAGATGCAACCCCCAAGGCATTAGGCTCTTATTCCAGAATATTGGGCTGTCTCCCTTACGTACAATTGTAGCACCAAATTGTCCTCCATGTTTAGTTCTTATGTAGGCAACAGCTCTATAAAAAGCAGTTTCTACATTGAGGTGATTAGAAAAAGCACGATAAAAAGCTTGTGCAAAATGCACCGCTTTTTCATCATTAATTTCTGTAGCTGTAGCAATAACCGCAGGGACACCCACAGAGAGCAGTTTCTTGACCTGTGGCATCGTTGAGCAGCCATTTAGAAAGACCAATTTTAAATTGGGGAGTTGTCCCAAAAACTCAGCTACTCCCTCAGCATCACCACCACCACCTTCAAAATGTAAGCGTTGACCATTAGCATGCCCAGCATAATGAAAAATAACAATACGTTCATGAAATCTATTCAAAGACTTCATGATATTTTCAACATTTGTGCTTTCTTCTCTATATACTTCGATCGCCTCTTTGTCATGATGATGACTTAAGATGTCATTGAGAAGATCGCTTTCTTGTTTTAGCATTGGAAGATAATCATCTTCTTGATTTGCAAAACTAAGTAATACAACTGGACGCTTTATCATATTCTATCTAGTAAGGAGCATAAGGTAAAAAATCCCCATGCTGTATTTAATGTCATTTCTTTAGGATTCATTTTCTAGCATTGATGAGTAGGCTAGCTACTTAAGTGCACAGGTAGATCTAGATTAGATCTTTAGCTTGCCCCACCCACTGATCATTATGAATATTTTTTTCTGAAAAACCAATAGCTGCCGCTAATTTCATAATAAAATCATCATCAAATTTGCTGACTTGTTCATAAGTATAAATACCTAGGTGATTTAACTTACGCTCAATGAACAACCCTATACCCTCAATTTTTTTGAGGTCATTTTTTTGCGCTTCTGTAGCGAGTGGAATAGTTCTTCCTAGCTCATTGACCACAGCTTGTTCAATAGCTGTTGTGTATTGAGTATTGGATGTATTCTGTGCGACACGTTCTTCAATTACTTGTGTGTCAGATTCAATCAATCGAGAAGGGTTAATGTCTTCATATAAACCTTCACTCTGCATAGAAGTTCCAGCCAACTCGAGCATTTTCAGCATCTCTTTTTCATCATCTTCACTAATTTCTATGAAATCAGGGTTTCCCATTCCACGTGCTTTAACTTCTGTAGATTCCACAGGTTTTTGTAGCTCTTGTTCTAAACGCTCTGAATCTTCGATCAGATTTTCATCATTAAATTGAGCAGTCACAAAGAATCCTTCTTCATCCATAATACCTTCTGTTTCTGCCAAGGTACGTTCAATGAGTGCATCTTCATCAATATCGTCTTCTTCAAAATCATCTTGATCGTCTATATCCCAACCTCTACTTGAGGGCTGTTCCAAGTCGACATTATTTTGTAAAATCTGAGGATCAATCTCTTTAAAAAAGCCTTGCATTCCCATTGCTTCATCTACCATAGACATGATGTTTTCCATCATATCTTCTTCCTCATCCTCAAGTTGTAATTGAGCCTCTTTTTTTTGCGTCTCAGCTACAGTTGTTTCACTTAGGGATCTTCTCAATAGTGCTTGATCTTCAATTAAATCTTCTTCATCAAAATCAGTATATAAGGTGCCTTGTTGCTCCATAACTTGAGCACTTTGCGCCAACATATCTTCTAAGAATTGCTCTTCAGCTTGTTGTATTTCTTGCTCAGAAGTTTCCTTATCTGTGTAGACTTTGAGACTAGCACGAAGTTCACTAATTTGTTCTTCTGCTCTTTGCATATTACCCTTGAGCTTAGCGATATGTTCTTGGTAGTTTTTTAAGTGTGCTTTAGCGTTTTCACCATCAATATTTGAGGTCATAAGCTCATGCAAACGTTCATCATTAGCCTTCATCTCAGCATCACGCTCCTCAATTAGTTTTTCTGCCTTGAGTAACTGATCCTTAGTCTGTTCATGTAGGCGTTGCTGATCTTTCAAGTCACGTTCTGCACGAACTTTTTCCATCTCAAGTTCTTCCATCATGCGTTTGAAGCTTTCCATTTTTTCAGTAGCTTCTATTTCTTTATCTACGGCAGTCTTGTTATTTGCTTTTAGTGTCAAGATATCCTGTTCTTGAGAACTGTGTAGTTCTGACAAGCGTTTATACTCCTTACGTGAATCTTCTACTAAAGTTTTTGCTGTACTCAAATATTGTTCTAAGGTAGCAGCATGATCTTTGTGTTGAGATATTTGCTTTTCGCAATCTTTGATTTCTGCTTGTGCAGTAGCATAGTCCTCTTCCAAGCGGCTTAGCTTTTTGTTCTGAACAGTATATTTTTCAGATAGACTTTTATGTTCCTCTGTTAAACTATCGTGCTGCTCTTTGAGTAGTTTTAGATTTTTTTTGAGTTTATGTGCTTTGGGGAGGTGAAATAACAAAAAATGTACAATGATCCCTAACAGAAAACTTCCTCCTAGGATAAGGATCAGTGCCATTGTTTGATTTGTATTATTTGTGCTGAATAGATTGGATAATTCTTCTAACATTGTTTTATCTGTATTTAGAGTAGATCTTATGGATGAATAGCTTGATGCTTTAAGTATTTATTCCTCCTCAATAAAATCTAGAGATTTTAATCTAAAAAAAAAAAGTGATGAGCTATTTACTCTGATTATGCAAATTAATAAAAATCTAGAGAAATGCCTTATTCAAATACTTGTTTTTAGTGAAGCCATTTGATAATTCATAATAGAATATTATAGCTAAGTAAGTAGGTGGACATAATTAATTTTAGAATAACCCCGAAGGGCTCAACGCAGTTAACCCCGAAGGGCTCTGCAAAGCTAAAAGGCTGATTGAATTTGCTTCGCAGAGCACTTCGTGGTTAAATACAAAATAATTGTGGCTATCTATTTAGATAGGGGAATTAAATTTGATGAAGATTACAGAATATTTTGAGGGTTAACAAGGCGAAAAGTACGAAGTACTCAGCAAAACTTATCACTAGTTGGCTTCGCCTCTGACTACTTTATTAGACCAATCAATCTTTTTGAACCTTATTTACAACTCTAATGATGGATCCGTACTATTCAAAGGGCCATCTAAAACAAACTAATGATCACTCTGGGTATATTTGAATGAGTACTCAAAAAAAAGCATGAAACCGTAGAAGATTTCATGCCATTTGAAGTAAGAAAATATTTGGACTGTTTCAGTATTAAGTAAAATTATTGATAATCAAGGATCTATGGGTTTTTAAAAAAGAAATTACCCCGCTTTTGACCATAAAGTACAAAAAGCGGGGTAATTTCTTTTTGGAGTTTGGGTAAGTCAGGTGAAAAAATATCCTGTCAAATGTAATAATCAAGACTCAGTTTCTCTAAAAGCTTAGCAAAATCTACCCAACTGGGTTAAGCGGACTATATGGGTTGTCAGCAACAAAGAAGGACAAAAACCCCGAAGGGCTCAGCGAAGCTAATTGACGTTCCGTAGGAACCGAGCCCATAGCGAGCTCAACAAAGTTAACT
>JAKVCT010000028.1 GCA_022448995.1 Saprospiraceae bacterium | reverse complement strand
GCCACTAGTCGGCTTCGCCTCTGACCGCTTCGCGGCTATCCCTACGTTTAGCTTCGCTGAGCCCTTCGGGGTTTTCGTCTCGTTCAGCATCAAAAATTCTTGTAAATTATTATAAAATTAATTATATCCACCTACTTATTTATTTGTCTTACAGAGTACGGAATATTTATAAGTAATAACCAATATGTATTTTATAATAGGCTTAATTGTATTTATTATTGCAGTAGCAGTTGTGCTTTATTTTGTGGGGGCAGGTATTGCCTTAGAGTGGGAGGAAGAGTGTGCAGTGATCGTAGAAACGTCTGCAGATGAAGTATTTGAGTATGTTCAAGATTTACAAAATTGGGAGCTTTGGATGGCTTGGAATGAGGGGAAACAGGGTAAGGTTTTAGAGTTTGAATATAGTAATCCTAGTAGTGGGATAGGGGCTTATCAAGAGTGGAGAGGATCTGTTTTGGAAGGAAAATTAACGATAACACATCGTAAAGATAGTAAATCGAAAACCTTAGAATATTTACACGAAATTGGACGTAAATTTAAATTAAAAGGGATTATCTTTGTAGCCATTACGGATATACAACATGTGCAGATCGCATGGCGAGTTTCTGCTTCTGCTGTTGCAAAGGATAGTATTCCCTTGCGTTATCAGTCCAATTTACTTAGAAAGTATATAGCAGAAGGAATGGAGATGAGTTTAGCTAATCTAAAAGACTTGTTGGAAAAATAAGTCTAAATGCTTTGTAATATAAATTTTTCAATTATTTGTGATCTTATTCACTATATTTTATAGTACAGAGTCCTTAATTATTATTCTTCTGAGAAGACTCCATTTTCGATTGAATAACAAAATAGTTCAATAGAACAATTCACGTCCACATAGATCCTAAATCGATAAATCAAAATAAAAGATATGAATCCAAATAATTATGTAGCAATTATGGCGGGAGGAATAGGTAGCCGTTTTTGGCCAGCTAGCAGAGAACATCGTCCCAAACAATTTTTGGATGTTCTGGGGGTTGGTAAATCTTTATTACGATTAACCTACGAACGATTTTTGAAGATATGTCCGGCAGAAAATATATACATCGTTACTAACTATAATTATAAGGAATTAGTAGCTGAACATTTACCTGAACTGCCTATTAGGCAGATCTTATGTGAGCCTTCTCGTAATAATACTGCTCCTTGTGTGGCTTATACTGCCTTTAGGTTATATGCTGAAAACCCAAAGGCCAATTTTGTGGTAGCTCCTTCAGATCATATTATTCTTAAGGAACAAGCATTTGTCGATAAAATCAATTTAGGATTAGAGCTAGTAGCAAAAGAGGATATTTTACTAACTCTAGGGATTCAGCCTACTTATGCCAATACAGGCTATGGCTATATTTATTTTGACAAAGATAGTGAGCATGAGGTATCCAAAGTATTTCAGTTTACAGAGAAACCTAATTTAGAACGGGCACAAAGCTTTATAGAAAGTGGAAATTACTTGTGGAATGCAGGTATATTTATTTGGAATGCGGCAAGTATTCTTAAGGCCTTTGAAACACATGCTCAAGATATTTATCAATTGTTTGAGCAAGGTAAGGAGTATTACACAACTGCTGAGGAACAAGTCTTTATAGATAAATATTATCCAAGCTCACCTAATATTTCTATTGATTATGCCATCATGGAAAAAGCGAATAATATTTATACCTTACCAGCAGATATTGGTTGGTCAGATTTAGGAACTTGGCGTTCTCTATACGAAGAAGTAGGTAAGGATGAGCAGCAGAATGTAGTTACAGTAGATAACAGGGAATTAGTTTGGTGTGTAGACACTACTAAGTGTATGGTACGTACTCCTCAAGATAAATTAGTGATAATTAAAGATTTAGAGGATTATATTATTGTGGACGAAGATGATGTACTTTTGGTTTATCCAAAAGCTAAAGAACAAGAAATCAAAGGATTGACACAGTCGATCAAAGCCAAGTTAGGCAAACAATTCTCCTAGGAGATCAGAATATAAAAAGCGGCTTTAGAAAACTCTAAGCCGCTTCTTTCCCTTTTAGGGAAATAGGAATTACAAGATATGCTATCCTAATAATAAGAAAAAATCGTGGGATCTAAGATTTTTTATCCAACAATTTTTCGATTGCTCTAGTAACTTCTTTCTCATTAACAGACGTTCCTGGCTTGAATGAAGCAACGACCTCACCCTCAGAATTAACTAAGAATTTTTGAAAATTCCACTTCACGGGAGCATCTAATTTTCCGTTTTCACTCTTTTGTGTCAAGAACTTGTACAAGGGATGAATGTTACCGCCCTTTACAGAAATCTTAGAAAACATCGGAAAAGTCACATTAAACTTACTCGTACAAAATTCCTTTATTTTACTGTCACTTCCTGGTTCTTGTCCCATAAAGTTATTGGCAGGAAAGCCCAGAATGACTAATCCTTGGTCTTTATGTTTTTCATATAATGCTTGCAATTCTTCATATTGTGGAGTTAAACCACATTTACTGGCTACGTTTACAATCAATAGGGTTTTCCCTTTGAAACTCTTCAATTCAACGTCATTTCCATCAATATCTTTCATGGTAAAATCATGTACAGTCTTGCCAGAATCGTTAGCCGTATACAAGGCAAAAGAACTTAGAGTAGCTAGTAAGATACTTAGAGTAAGAAATTTGTAAATTTTCATGTTTACTTAATATTTTTAATTATTGATAAGTGTATCAAACATTAAAGATGCTTGTATGATTAATAGAGACATTTTACAAATAGTTTTGTATGTCAAACCACTTCTAATATCACTATATTGTGTTATGTACTCAGCGCTGTAACCATAGTGGCAATAGAGCTTGCTACTAGTCGGTTTTGTAAGGGGTTATAAGTCTCTGTACAACTCCATTCACAATAATATCTGTTAGCTACCCATTACTTCTTGGAAAACTTTCTGAAAGCTTCTATCTGTTACTTGTGTTCCAGGTTTGAAAGACTTCACAACTTCTCCTTTTTGGTTGATTAAGAATTTTTGAAAATTCCACTTTACGGGAGCTTCGATTACTTGGTTTTCTTTTTTTGAAGTCAGAAACTGATATAGAGGATGTATATTAGTTCCTTTAACAGCGATTTTTGAAAACATAGGGAAAGTAATTGCGTATTTTTGAGTACAAAAACGCCTAATTTCTTCTTCTTTCCCAGGTTCTTGATTAAATGAATTGCTTGGAAAACCCAAAACTACTAATCCTTGTTCACTATATTGATCATAGAGTTTTTGTAAATCTGCATATTGTTTGTTGTAGCTACATTTACTGGCTACATTAACAACCAAAATTACCTTACCTTCATATTTGGATAGATTGATAGCATTTCCAGCAATGTCATTAACAGAAAATTGATAAATATTAGGGGTGTCCTGTGGGGTATAGTTGATAAAAGAAGAGGCTAACAAAAGAATACTAGCTAATAGACCTAAAGGAATAAGATTTTTCATTATTTTATATTTTTCATTAATTTATATGTGTATAAGTAGCTGATTATTATAGCTGTATATGCTATAGTGAATGAGAATAGGGCTTATTCTATAGATTTTTCATAATAGTCAAAATAGAAACAACAAAGCATCTTTTTTGTTGCTTTGTTGTTTCAAATAGTTAATTATATGTAAGGTTGAGTTTATTCTAACTCATCATCATGATTTGTACTTTCTTTACCAGATAAGAAATTACCAATACTTAATACAGGAATACCCTCTTTGCCTTTTTTGATGATAAACTTCAGAAATTCTACATCAGGCAAGAGTCCTTGAGAATCTTTATTCTTGGAATTTTTTTTGGTTGTTTTCGAGCTATCTTTTTTCTCTTCTATGACAATAACATGTGTTTTATTTGTCTTAGAATCAGTAATATATATCTTTTTTGAGTTGGTAGTTTGAGCCATTTTTTTACTATTGGCCGAAATAGTGTTGAGGTATTGGTGCGCACTCCAACTACAGATACAAAGGATAACAACAAGTGTATATTTGATAAATATTGAGTTCATAGATAAGTATATAGGTCTGTGTATATAGAAAATAGAATGCATTCAAATATATCCAATCCTTAAAAGACCAAAAAAGTTTCCCAAATCTTTAAATAAATATTAACTTTTTTCATTTTTCTCAAAAAAGTTGATATTCAGAGGGTTTTTGAGTGTTAGATTTACTAAAGAAGTTCAAAGAATTTTAATTCGTTGAGCTCTTTGAGGTTTGCTCAAATTGAGTTTCCTTTAGGTATTATTGAATACAGCAGATTTTATTACTCTAATTCCATTTGGCCAAACCAAAGTAGACTACCTTTCTTATCTTCTCCAATAAAAATCAAATGAGAATTATCAACAAAGAGCTGAGGAAACTCAGGATTTGTAAAATGAGATTGTCTACCTCTGGCATCTTTTCCTAAGGCTTTAAAATCATTAATTTTTTGGTTTTCTAATTCAATTTTTGCTACTGCAGGGTAGTAGAGTAATTTACGTTTGTTGACCGTTACCGTCTCCCAAGCAATATCAAAGGTAAAACCTTTTCGGAAACCTTTGATCTCTCCATAGACCCAGTAAACACTTTTATCATCCTTACCAAGGTATAAGTCCTGTGGGGTTAGAATTCGGCGAGCATATTTGTTCATTTTGTTTCGACGAACTCCATATTGTGTTTTTAGTTTTCCATACTTATCAAATTGAAAAAGGAGTAAATCTCCAAAGTTTTTGTAATGATAAGTTTCAATAATATTTCCATCATCATCTTCTACATTCTTTTCTCCCCAAGTATATTTTTGTCCAGTGAGCAAAAATTCTCCTTCAGGTGTCAACATAGCATTTTGCATATCAAAGCGTTTCCCAATATAAGATGGTGAGCGTTTTTGAGATGGTGGTGTACGTAGTTTTCTTCTGAAATCATTCAGGTCATTAGTCACTAAATAATCAATTTCCAAATTTGCATTTAGCTTCAATAATTGAAAAGAACGCCAAGTTGTATTGCTGGGTTTGGAGGTATAGGTAAGTGGAGAATTAGTGGGTTTGAGTGTGTTGATATATTTGTTGTCTTTGGAGGGACCGTAGGCAATAATTTCTCCTGTACTAAATTTGACAATATTTTCAATCCACCAACCACTAGAAGGTGCATTCAACTCAATTTTTTTCTTGATTTTTCCATTTTTATCAACAATTACCAACGTATGTTCATTTGGATTTGGGTTAACGTGTTTTTTGATGGTTAGATTGGTTAGTGGAGAAAAGACAATAGCTAAATCACCTCTATCGAAATCACCAACCGTATCATTGATTTCCAAAAAAGGTTGTCCTGGCTCATCAATTACATGAAAGTAATTGATACACATAGCATGGTCAAATTCAATTTTTTCACCATATTCAATCTCTGCATCCTTAGATATATTAATTAGTTGGAAGTTCTTGGTATGTTGATATTTAACTTCTCCTTTTTGTCCTTTGTTGCCAACCAATAAGGTTACATTCCCTTTTTGGTAATTCTCTGCGCGGCCATACATATAAAGCCTGTTTTCTTCATCTCCTTTTAACTTTTGTATACTCAAGATTTTTGTACTTGGCCAATATCCGCCAAAAATCCACGAATAAGTATAAGTTGTACGCTTTTTACGGACAACGAGTTTACCACCCCAACCAGGATTAACAGAGATACCTTCTACAGTATAGACCTCTCCACGATAATCAAACCAGTCAAAATGTTTCATTTTATTATATTCATTTACAGAATAATATTCCAGTTCTTCATGCTCAAATTGTAAATCTTTATTGAAGGTATAATGCTTAAAAACTACCTTGAAGGGACGCTTTTCAACATAGGATAGAACCATACTACCATCCTCATCATTGTAAGCGATATTTCCAATATAGGAATCTTTGGATAAGCTAGGTGGTTTGTACATATTCTGTTTTGACAGTTCCTGTGCTTGAGTCACATTAATGGTAAGAGCAAAAAACAATAGAAAAATACTTATTGGTAAAATAACTAATTTTTTAAATTGTACATTTAATGACATAATCATCAATTTATAGAGAGTTAATATTAGACGTTTAATCAACATCTTGCTAAGATAAATCGTTATTGTTGATTGAGAAATTTTTTAAAATTTTTAATTCAACTTACTGTAAGTTAAAGCTTTTATACTGTTGGGATCCAATACTTACGCAGATTAAAAGTTAGGTATTGTAGATGTTTTTGTATTTTTATCAACCTTATCATAAAAGTTAACTGCAGCTTTGTTTTCATAATTGATAATCAGTTCTTAAAGTGGTGCTAATAGGACAAAACTGATTGTCAAGTAATAAGAACTACGAAATGTTGAGCGAAATTAAAAAAATCAATTTTAATTGCATTGAGTTCTTTGAGGTTTGACCAAAAATTAATAAATCAATAAACTATCATTCAAGTAGATGTTCAATTTACATGCCTATCTATTTATTTACTATTGATGTATGAAAATACACATAAAACTATATGATTTATGAAATACCAACTAACATTTATTCTAGTAGCTTTATTTAGCCTTCTTCAAGCACAGAAGAATATTTCTGTGCAAATTAGTCATGTAGTAGATGGGGCAGATAACCCATTTGTTGAGAATACTACTTATTCAAGTGCTAATAATGGTACATTTAGTTTTGATCGTTTTGAATACTACCTTTGTAATTTTAAAATAATACATGATGGAGGACAAGAACTTACAGTATCTAATCTATATGCTCTCATAAACGCAAGCAAAGGCAATGGAGCTATTGATTTAGGTAGCTATAATGTTACAGATATCGAAGGAATAGATTTTAACGTTGGGGTGGACTCTGCTACTAATCATCTAGATCCAGCATCATATGCATCAGATCATCCTCTAGCACCTCAGAATCCAAGTATGCACTGGGGATGGGCTTCAGGATACCGTTTCATTGCGCTAGAGGGGCTATATGATAGTGATAATAATGGAAGTTTAGACGCAACAACAGAGTATCATGCAGTAGGAGATCAATATTTTAGTCCTGTTAATTTGATATTATCTAGTCAAGCTATATCTGAAAATTCTAATGATGTTACTTTATATATTCAGTTTGATTTGAATCAACTATTAATGAATGTACAACAAGGAGAGCAAATGCACGGTTCTTCCCCCGAAATTAGTCAGATGATGGATAATATTGTCAATTTACCTGTATTTAGTGCTGATACAACATCATTAACATCAACCGTCATTGGTACGCCAAGTGTAGATCAAGTATGGACAATTATGCCCAACCCAACAACAGATATATTGGTTGTTGACTATACGAGCCTAGACTTGGGAACAAAAGCATCCTTAGTTTTGACAGACGCTTTAGGACGTGTAATGCTTGATAAAAGAATCAATAATCAAGCTACTAGTACTCATCTAGATTTAGAAGACTATCCAAATGGATATTATTATTTGAGTGTGCATACAGATGGAATTGTACTGGATACTAAGAAGATACAAATCCAGCATTAAGATAGGAGATAGGATTTTATATTAAGGTTATTTGCTGTGTAAGAGTTTGCTTAGGCAAGCTCATAATAGATTATTAAAAGTTCTATTTTTAAACAACTTCAATAGCCTTATCTTGATTTTTAAGGACTTCTTATTGTTCTATTTAGGATCATTATCCATCTATTGAATAAGTTTTAGAAGAAATGCTTCATTGAAGAAATCGATCAATGAAGCATTTTTTGTTTTTTATAAAAACAAAAGGATTAAACGATCATTGACAAATTCTTGTTCATTAAGAATTGGAGTTAGTTTTGTGTCGAAGCTGATTTCTAATTTGAGAGAAACTCTAATCTATTTTTTGAGGTAGACAGGTTCTGGTTCTTAATAAAATAAAATTCGTAGTACGCAGTTCTCGCTTTATTGAGTACTGAGCACCTTTAGAATAGCTTTACAGTGTTGTTTAGGGTTGAAATCCAATAGCGACAGACTATTAAATTACAATAATATACATGTTTAAAAAGATACAGGAAGTTTTTGGAGGTTTTGCACAAGTTGAGTCTCATATTTTTGCATTGATTGGGGTTGTTTTTTTTATTCAGTTAATTGAATCTTCTTTTTTTATCCTTTTCAATTTTTATCTAAAGGATTTAGGATATGATGATCCTGCTATTGCTCAGTTAGTATCTTTCCGTTATATGGCTGTTATGCTGTTAGCTTTTCCTTTAGGGCTTTTTATTAAGGGGCGTAGATTAAAGCCCTTTTTAATGTTAGCTTCTGTAGGGGTACCTACCGTTTCTTTATTCGTACTGCAAGCCTTGGCGAATTCGTGGGAGTGGATGGCTTATACAGGAATGATTGTAGCTGGAATTATGGGTACTTGTATGCGAGTAGTTATTTTACCATTTATTGTATTGAATGCTAAAAAGGAACGACATTCAGAAGCTTTCTCCATGTATTTTCAGTGTTTTAGTGCAACAGCTTTTTTTGCAGGGTTGATTAATTACATTCTAAATACTATTTCGCCTACTTTTTTTACAGAAGCAGTAGTCTTACAGATTTTTGCTTACACTGGTTTTATAAGTTGTTTCTTTGTGTATAAAATAAAGATCAAAGAACGGTTATCTGAACCAGTTCCTTTGCGTAAAGTTTTTCAGGCTTATGATTGGAATAAGATTCTATTGGTGGCTACACCTACTTTATTGATTGCAATTGGTGCTGGCTTGACTATTCCATTTCTGAATCTATTTTTTCTGAATGTTCATGGGATTGACTCTAGGAATTTTTCTCTTTTTGGATCGCTTAGTTTTGTATTAGTTACACTAGTCTTATTTTTTATTCCAGGCATTCGTAGACGATTTGGGTACAAAATGGTAATTACTCTTTTTCAGGCCTTAGCAGTTTTAGCCCTATTTCTAATGGCGACAACAGAGTACTATGCAGATTGGGAATATGCGGGTGGAATTGCTGTAGCTATGTTTTTGATTCGACAACCCCTTATGAATGTAGCTGGTCCTTCTGTTTCAGAACTTAGTCTGTATTATGTAGGAGAACGTAATCAAGAAATGATCGGTGCCTTAAATGCTTCTATTTGGTCTGGGAGTTGGTTTCTGAGTAGTCAGATTTTTCGTTATTTCAGAGCTTCGGGAATGGCCTATGTGGATATTTTTCTCATTACAGTGGGAATGTATATTGTTGCAATTTTGTGGTATGTTATTTTAATTAATGCTTATTATAGAAAGGAAAAAGCACAAAAGTCTCAATAAAGGCATTTAAAAAATAAAACTGAGACTATTTCGAGAACAATTACATTGTATTAACTTTGAGGTCATTAAGATACACTGTGACATAAATAGTTGAATGTTTGTACAGAATATTTTTGAACACTATTCACAGCCTTGTAGCGGCAAGCTCCGTTGCCACCCTAGCTACAAAGAAAATAATGATAAAAAGATTTGATTGAAACTGTTTGAAAATTTATATTACAGTGTGCTTAGAGTCTTTTTTTTTAATAAAAGGTATTAGTATGGTGAAGCTATTTACGAGATTATATGATAAAAAAATAGAAGCTACAGGTTTAGGGATTTTCAGGATCTTTTACTTTCTGATTTTCTTCTGTGAGTTGCTTCAGATGTTTTACTTTAGACATTTAATTTTTGATGAGGTACCTTATATTCGTCCCTTTGAAGTCAATTTAGGCTTACCTCTAGGTGTTTGGATGGTTTGTGTCATTTTCTTGATGCTTGGTTTTTTGACTCGGTACATGACTATAGTGAATTATATATTCAATCTGGTTTTTTTATCTACTATATCTAGTTATGAATATCATATTATATACATATATACAACCCTAAATTTTCTTTGCATCTTTTTGCCTATTTCTCGATCTGTTTCTGTAGACCGTTGGTGGCAAAAGGTAAAATATTCTAACACTCGTTTTCAGTATAATCCACCAAATAAGACAACAGTATTATCCTACTTATTACCGTTATATATGGTTTGTGGTCTGACTTATTTTGATTCTGTGATTTTTAAGGTAGGCTCTTCTTTTTGGATGGACGGTTTAGGTGTTTGGTTTCCGACAGCATTTCCTCATACAACAATTGTTCCTACAGATGGAATAGGAAGTCTAGTAGCCAACAATAAGACGATTACAATTTTTCTAGGGTATTTGACCCTTATTTTTGAAACATTTTTCATTTTCTTATTTTGGTTTAGGCGATTTAGAGTTCCACTCCTGATCGTTGGTATGGGGCTACACTTAGGAATTTTAATTGCTTTTCCTATTCCATGGTTTGCTCTGACAATGGCAGTTATTTATTTATTAATGGTTCCTGCTGCATGGTGGCGCAATATTGGTCGTTTTTTGCAGCGAGGTGCTTTGCGCCCAAGAGTAGTGGTGTATTACGATGAGGAATGTCCTCTGTGTGCACGATTAAAAATTACGGTAGAACATTTTGATTTATTTAGTAATGTATCTTTCAAGGGGGTACAGAGTTCAAGAGATGACGAAGCTATTAAGGATATAGAGTTAGATCCTCTTTTGGATAATATACATTCAGCAGATCGACAGGGCAAAGTGCATATTGGAATTGATACTTATATTCAGATTTTAGATGCAATGCGTTATACCCTGCCTTTGAGTCTGATTCTGCGAATTCCAGGTATTTATCATTTGGCAAGAGCTGTCTACAGATATGTAGCAACACACCGTGAGGTAGAACGTTGCACAGAGGATAATTGCGGATACACACCACCACAGCTTCCTCCCAAGATTGACACAATTAAGTTGTTATCTAACCTAAAGATATATGATATCAAGATGCGGGGAATTATGTACTTTTTTATCTTGGTAACTTTAGCTCAATGTTTTATTTCTTATGAGTCAGGTGTTGTACATGGTATCCGATCTAAATTAGGACTGAAAGGAACTAGCGTTGATAAATTTATGGTCAGTTTAGCTTGGGCATTAGAAGGAGTAGGCAAACCGTATTTAGGCTTAACACATCATGCTTTATTTATGGATTATCACTTCAAGGATTACAATCATGTTGTTGCCCTAAGTTACATAGAGGAGGACGGTACAGAGACTTGGTTACCCATTATGGATAAAAATGGTACTCCTCAATGGTATATCTATGGGACAAACTGGGCAAAATGGACATTTAGGGTTAATGGTGCTGGTAAGATGCGAGAAAAAATGCTGGGCAATGGTATTCGTGACTTTACAGCTTTTTGGGCACACAAACATGGAAAGGGAACCAAGGATGGGAGGTATAGAATTCATCTCAAGTTGGTTGAAATTCCCCAAAATGGCTTTGAACCTGATTTATTGAAAAAGCAACAAAAAATTCCTTGGGTAGAGTTAGGTACAGCTACTTGGAAGGACGATCAGTTTGAGATGACTATCCGAGAGGAACATATTCCTTTGTTTACTAAATCCAAAAAATGATCATGGAAAAAGATTTGATTGTTGGAGCAAATAGCTTTTTAGCACAAGCTCTCACTCAACAACTTCTGACTGAAGGTAGAGTAGTAGAAGGTATCATCAACCAAAATAGAGATAAATTATATTCTCAGCTTACTTATTTTACAAGTGATCAATTAGAGGAATTGAGAGACGATTATACCACAGTATATCTCATCAGTGCTTACATTCCAGCACACCCTTTACCAGCAGATTGGAATATACAACTATACAAAACTAATATTGATTGGACAAAAAAAGTTATAAAGCAGTTTCCTAGTGCTAAAATAGTCTATGCGTCTAGTGTATCTGTTTATGGAAAAGCTCAAGGAGTGATTGATGAAGCAACAACTTTTTGTGAGCCCAATGCTTATGGAATAAGTAAGTACTGGGGAGAATTATTGGTTCAAGAACACCCTAAACACGCCATTGTTAGAATTTCTTCTATGTATGGAGTAGGGATGAAGGTAAATACTTTTTTACCAAGAGTGATTCAACAGGCTTTGCGAGATGGAGTAATTAAAGTTTGGGGTAAAGGGGAACGTCAACAAAATTATATCGGGGTCAATCAGGTAGCTGCTTATCTGTACGCTGCTAGCCAAACTCTACATAATGGTTTGTATTTAGCTGTGGCTAACGAATCGTATTCTAATCTGAAAATTGCGCAACAAGTACAAAAATATACGGGAGCTAATCTAGAATTTGTGGGAGAAGATCATTCTTGTTCCTATCTTTACAATAATTCAGCAACTAGAGAAGAATTGGGGAATATCCCTCAAACAAATTTGGCAACAGCTATAGAAGATTTAATTCAATGGATCAAAAAAATATCTTAGTTACAGGAATTGGTGGAAATGTCGGGCAGGGGATTATTCGAAATATCCGAGCTACTACTTTTCCTATTCGTGTTATCGGTACTAATGTCCGCAGTTTTTCTGCAGGAAATCATTTGTGTGATGCTTTTTATGAAGTACCATATGCTTATGATGAGAGTTATATTCCGAGTATCCAAAAGATTATTAAAAAGGAAAAAATAGAGCTGATTATTCCTGCAACGGATTATGAGGCTTATTATTTGACTCATAACTTGGCACAACTTAGTTGTCCTGTAGCAGCTTCTAGTGCTGAAACCACAGCTATATATTTAGACAAGTATGCTACTTATTTGCATCATGCTAAATATAATATTCCCTTTGCAGAGGCTTGTGAACCTTCTGCTTATAAGGGTAATTTTAGTGAATATATATTAAAACCCAAAAAAGGTAGAGGTTCAAGAGGGTTACATATTAACCCCAAAGACTGGACAGGGTTTAGTGATGAGGAATATATGGTACAGGAGTTAATTCGTGGAACAGAGATTACTACAGCTTTTTATGTAGATGCTTCACAAAATTTACATGGTTACATTACTTTTGAGCGAGAACTGGAGAATGGTGCAACAAATCGTTGTGTTGTAGTGGATAAATATGATGCTTTACTAGAGCCTATTCTGAGAAAAATGATGCAATATGCAGATTTGCGTGGAGCAGCAAACTTGCAATCTATTGTTACAAAAGAGGGAGAAATCTATCCTTTTGAGGTAAATTGTAGAATTTCGGGAACTAACTCTATTCGTGCAAACTTCGGCTTCAAGGATGTTCAATATACCTTAGAAGAGTATTTATATAAACAAGAACCTAGTCCTATTCAGTTGAGCAAAGGTGTGGCTGTACGCATTCTAATGGATGTTATTTATCCCGATCAAACTGATTTTGAACAATTGAGTGATAACTCAGCATCTCATTATTTGTATTAGAAAGTTGTTTGGGAAACTTAGATGCTTGGTAGACAAGCTGTTGGAAACTGAAGGATAGGTAGGGTTTTATTCTACTGTCTTAGTGATAGTAATGCCTACTACCATTCATCTTGACTTGATTACCAATCCCTTATTTGTTCTACTACTATGAATTTTTGTAAACTCATTTCTCATTATTTTCTCCAAAAAAAATATTAATGAAAGCTGCTATTCAACATGTCTTATTTGATGCTTCAGGTACATTAATCTACAAACCTACTTTATTAGATAACTTTAGAAAAGTATTATCAGAATATGGGTATGAAGTTAGTATGGAGGAATTAAGCTTTAAACACAAGTTGATTACAGAAGTAATTGTATTTCCTGATCGAACATCTAAAGATTTCTACCATACTTTCAATGCAGAGGTTTTATTTGCCTTAGGTATTCTCCCAAATGATGAGTTATTAGCTGCAATTTTTTCGGCTTGTTCTTATCTTCCCTGGGAAAAATATCTTGACACTAGTGTTTTGTCTGAAATAGATTTACCCATCAGTATTTTATCTAACTTTAATGCTACATTAACTAAAAAAATAGATGGCTTTTTTGGTTTGAATACATTTGAACATGTTCTCATTTCTGAAGTCTTAGGTGTAGCCAAACCCAAATTAGCTTTTTATAAAAAATGTGTAGATGTGCTAGGTATTAATCCTGAGCATATTTTATATATAGGTGACTCCTTGAAGCTAGATATCTTGCCTGCCCAAAAAATAGGAATGCAAGCTTATTTAATTGATCGAGATACACATTATAAAAACACTTTTCAACGTTTGGATAGTTTAGACGAGATCCTAACACTTATTGGTAAATAAATAGTTAATGGAATTAAAGTTAGGGACAAAATAGTCGATTAATTTTAGATATAGTTTAATTTCGTTAGCTATTTATCCTAAGAATCCTTCAATTACTAGTAAATATGAAGAAATTATTATCGTTAGTCGTTCCTGTTTATTATGAAGAAGAATGTATTTTTCAATTCATTAAGGAGACCACTGCTGTATTAGAAGAAATGGAGCAACTAGATTATGAAATTGTATTTATAGATGATGGTAGCAAGGATAGAACAGTAGAGTTGATTAAAGAAAAAGCAGCAGACAATCAACGGCTCAAATTAGTAGAGTTATCCTATAATCATGGAAAACAAGGTGCTGTAACTGCAGGAATACATCATGCGAGTGGAGATTATTTATTATATATGGATCCTGATTTGCAAGATCCTCCAAAGGAGATTCCTCGTTTTGTAGCAGAAATTGAAAAAGGCTATGATCTTGTTTTTGGTATTCGAGCAGAGAAAATGGATACTTGGCTCAATAAGCTCTTTTCAAAGATTTTTTGGTCGACTCTCAATCGTTTTACTGGGCTAGAGATTCCCAAAGGTTTGGCTGTTATGCGTATTTTTAATCGTAAGTTTGCTAATAAATTCATGGAATACCGAGAGCATAACCGTTTTATCGAAGGTATTTTTATGCATATAGGAATGAAGCGAACTCAGATTACTATCCAACAACGTGAGCGTTTTGCAGGGGTAAGTAAGTTCAACTTTACACGCAAGATGCAGTTAGCCATTAATGCTATTTTCGATTTCTCTCAATTACCCTTAGTTTTTGTGGTTCGCTTTGGTTTAATCTTAGCTGTCTTGGGTTTTGGAGCCTTACTAGCTATTATTATTACCAAGTTGTTTATTATGGATTTTCAAGCAGGCTGGCCTTCCATTGTGAGTACAATTATCATGGGATCAGGTTTACAAATTTTCTTTATTGGGATTGCTGCTATTTATATTGGTAAAATCTATGCAGAGTCCAAGCATAGACCTTTGTATTCTATTAGGGAAAAAACAAATTTAGAAGAAGAAAATGCATAAGATGAAGAGATTAGCAATTATAGGTTCTGGTGATCTAGGGCTACTTATAGCGCATCATGCTAGCCAATCAGGAGAATTTATTGTAGTAGGGTTCTACAATGATTTTTTGGAAAAGGGTACTAGTGTTAAGTCTTATTCGATTCTTGGAGGGATAGAAGATGTACAGACTGACTTTGAGATGGATAAGTTTGATTTCCTAATGATTGGAGTGGGGTATCAACATTTTGGATTTCGAAAAAAGAGTTTTGAGCGGTTTAAATCTAAAATTCCTTTTGCAAATATAATTCATTCCTCTGCTTATATAGATCCTTCTTGTAGACTGGGAGAAGGAATTTTCATTCTACCAGGTTGTGTCTTGGATCATGGGGTTGAATTAGCAGATAATGTTTTACTTAATACGGCTTGTTCTATTGCTCACGATTCTAAGGTTGGTGCTCATTCTTTTTTGTCACCAAGGGTAGCTATGGCTGGTTTTATTGAGATTGGAGAATGTTGCAATATTGGAATTAATTCTACAATTATTGACAATATTAAAATTGTGGATCATGTACAGACAGGAGGAGGAACGGTTGTGGTTAAGAATCTCAATCAGGCAGGTCTATACGTGGGAGTGCCTGCACGTTTTGTACGTTAACACTTAATTATAGGGTGAAATCACTCTTTACAAAAAGAAGTTGTTCGAAAATAGATAGTAGATATGGTATACAATTGCTTGGAAGTCAGGATCAAGTTTCTTTTAAGTTTAGTAGTTGTGTTACGAGAAGGTAAAAGAGCTGCAATTGTTGGCTTTCAATGGATTATAGAATAATTAGTTAGCTATTTTTAAACAACTTTAAATAATAAACAACCCAAAAGGTTAGTACCTAAATAAAATGATACCATTTAATAAGCCTTATCTAACAGGAAAAGAAGCACACTATCTATATCAAGCAGTTTATTCTGGCAAAATATCAGGTAATGGTCTATTTACAAAAAAATGTCAGGAGTTTTTTGAGTCTAAATACGGGTTTAGAAAAACACTGATGACAACTTCTTGTACAGATGCCTTGGAAATGTGTGCTCTGTTGTTAGACATCCAAGCAGGTGATGAAGTTATTATGCCATCCTACACATTTGTGTCTACTTCTAATGCTTTTGTATTACGTGGAGCAAAGATTGTATTTGCGGATAGTTATGCAGATAACCCCAATACAGATCCTAATTTAATTGAACAGTTAATTACAGATAAAACTAAGGTAATTGTAGTAGTTCATTATGCAGGTGTAGCTTGTGATATGGATCGAATTATGGAGTTAGCTGATAAATATGGACTTTTTGTAGTGGAGGATGCTGCACAAGCAATTGATTCTTATTACAAAGGGAAACCTTTGGGAGGAATAGGACATTTAGGAGCGTTTTCTTTTCATGAAACTAAGAATATCATCTCTGGTGAAGGTGGATTATTAGTGGTTAATGATGAACGTTTTGTGGAACGTGCAGAGATTATTTGGGAAAAAGGAACTAATCGTGCTGCCTTTTTTAGAGGTGATGTAGATAAATATGGTTGGGTTGATATGGGATCCTCATTTTTACCTGCCGAAACTGTTTCTGCTTTCTTATATGCACAATTGGAGAATCTAGAAGATATTCAGCGTAAGCGAAAAAAGATATGGGAGACCTATTATACTAAACTAAAATATCTCGAGGAGAGAGGGCTTGTGCGTTTGCCAAAAATACCTAACTACGCTACAAACAATGGACATGTTTTTTACTTAGTCTGCAACTCTTTAGAGCAACGTTCTGCTCTTATAAAATACTTACGAGAGCGAAATGTCTATGCTGTATTTCACTATTTATCATTGCACTTAAGTGAATATTACAATGAAAAACACGATGGTCGTTCTCTGCCAAATTGTGAATACTTTGCAGATAACTTAGTGCGTCTACCTTTGTTTTATGAACTAACTGATGACGATCTAGAAGTTACGATTAATACGGTTTCTAGCTTTTTTGGATAAAAAAGACAAATATTTTTTTGATCTTGTGACTTCTAGCAGTTATTCTCTTTATTTTAATAGGAATTTATTCCAAATGAGTTGCTTTGCTAAGAGAAGGAACAAGGATAAAAGATTAGATTCTGATAAAGACAATAGATTTATAGTGAATCAGGTTATATGTAGTAATAAACGAGAGCATTGGAGACCGAGGATAATTTCTAAGGAGTCTGTCTCGTTTAGATTATAAAGTCTAACACATATTATTATATAAGCAAATGTAGACGGTTAGGTAAGGAACAAATCTTATTGAATACAAATTTATTATATGTTTTATTGGAGCGCTCGTCTTATTTTATTCATAACTCTTTTTTGTGGTATTGCTATTCTGTCTACGAAGGCACAGGATCCTGTATTTAGTCAGTTTTATGCTTCTCCTATGCATATCAATCCTGCTTTAGCAGGAGTAGTAGATGCTCCTGTCATTTCGGTGAGTTATCGTAATCAATGGCCCAATGCAGGTAATGTATATCATACCTATGCTGCTTCTTATGGTCAGTATGTTCCAAAGCTACAGAGTGGTTTTGGGGTGGCGGCTTTTGCAGATATAGCAGGACAAGGAACTTATAATACTTATAAAATTGGTTTATTTTATGCTTACGATGTACGATTTTCAGATAAGTTCTATATACGATTAGGCTTGAATGGAGATTTTGTAAGCAAGCGCCTAGCCTGGGATAAGCTTATCTTTTTAGATCAGATTGACCCTCAAACAGGAATATACAATGCTAATGGCCAATTGAATATAAGTAACGAAAATCAACCAGCCTTTAATGTAAGCTATTTTGATCTGGGGCTGGGAACCGTTTTTAATACTCCCTATTTCTATGCAGGATTTGCAATCAAGCATCTTACGACACCTAGAGAAGGGTTTATGCGAATTGGGAATACTTTGGGGGAGTTACCTTTACAGTTGGTTTTTCATGTAGGTAGCGAAATAAGTCTCCAAAAAGACAATAAATCTAGAAAAACAACGTTTTTATCTCCAAGCTTGTTGTTTGTCAAGCAACAGAATTTCTACCAACTCAATGTTGGTACATATTTGAGGTACAAAAGTATTTTGTCAGGAATTTGGTTTCGACATACTTTTACAAATAGTGATGCCGTTATTCTTATGGCAGGCTTTCAGAAAGGAGTGCTACGCATGACTTATAGCTTTGACTGGACAGTTTCTAGATTAGGAATTAGTGCTGGTGGTGCACATGAAGTATCAGTAGTCCTCAATCTAGAAAATAAGAACAAGAAAAAACAACAACGATACAATGATTGCCTACAAATATTTAGGTAATCCAAAAATTTAATTAATTTTGTTAGCCTTTTATTCGGAAAATTATAAACTTGGTTTCATAATGAAAAAAATAATTTTGTTCGGTCTTATTGGGATGTTATTTGCCGCAACATCTTGTAAGAAAGAAATGCGTTCTGACACTACAGGTTGGGCGTACAATAGTCAAGAGTGGGGAGGATTTGAGAAAGTGCCTGATTATAAGGGACAGATTACGGGACCTAACCTTGCATTTATTGAGGGGGGTACCTTTAATATGGGACAGACAGAGGAGGATGTAATGTTCGATTATCGTAATATTGCACGTCGTGTGACTGTTTCTTCGTTCTATATGGATGAGTCTGAAATTACAAATATTGCATACTTAGAGTACTTATATTGGTTAGGGAAAGTACACGGAACTTTGCCGCAAGTACGTTTGAATGCATTACCTGATACATTAGTATGGTTAGAGGAGTTGGCTTATAATGAGCCTTTTGTTGAAACATATTTCCGTCACCCTGCATATGTAGAGTATCCAGTAGTGGGTGTGAACTGGTTACAATGTCAAGAGTATTGCAAATGGCGTAGTGACCGTGTGAACGAAATGATCTTAATTGAGCAAGGTAAATTAGCTCCAGATCCAGAAGGTCAGCAAGGAGAAAATAACTTTACCACAGGTTCTTATCTCTATGGTTTGTATGAGGGAACTCCAGGTAACCGCCCAATGCGTGACTACACAACTGGTGATGAGCGTACGGTGAAGTTCGAAGATGGTGTTTTATTACCTAATTATCGTTTACCAATGGAGGTTGAGTGGGAATTTGCTGCTTTAGCATTGGTAGGTAACCAATCTTATGCAAGAGATGAGCGTATCACTGACCGTCGTTTGTATCCTTGGGATGGAACTACAGTTCGTTATCCTCAGCATGGTGCTTATCAAGGTATGATTGTAGCTAACTTTAAGCGTGGTCGTGGTGACTATATGGGTATGGCTGGTGCATTGAATGATAATGCGCACATTACTTCTCCTGTACGTGCTTATGTACCAAATGATTATGGTCTATACTGTATGGCTGGTAACGTAAGTGAATGGGTACAAGATGTTTATCGTCCTATGACTAGTACTTCATTACGTGATGTTGAAACGCATGATTTGAACCCATTCCGTGGTAATGTATTTATGCAAATGGATAAAAATGAAGATGGTGTACCAACTGAGTTAGATAGTTTAGGTCGTTTGAAGTATAAAATGATGGATGACAAAGACATTGCTAACCGTCGTAACTTCCAAACTGCAAATGTAATCAATCACTTGGATGGCGACAAAGAGTCTGAAGCAATCTATGAGTATGGTAAAACTACTTTGATCTCTGATAAAGCTCGTGTATACAAAGGTGGTAGCTGGGCTGATCGTGCTTACTGGTTGTCTCCTGGTGCAAGACGTTTCTTGGATGAGGATAAAGCAAGTTCTACTATTGGATTCCGTTGCGCAATGACTCGTGTAGGTAGTCCGAAAGGTAACCGCTTCAAGGGTGGTAACCAAATCAAAACTAAAAAGCGTAGATCTGTACGTAAGTACAAGTAGTTATAATATGATCAGATAGATAATTTATTTCTTCTGATGAACATAAGGTGTTTAGTCCTACATGCGACTAAACACCTTATTTATTTTTAACTAGATTGAACTTTTTATAGCGTTTTTTTAGTTGATAAAAGTGGTTGCATTTCTCTAGAAGACCAAACAACTTCATTATATTTACAAACTACTTAAGTTTTTTCTACAGAATAATAGATAAGTGTTTGCAAGCCTTGGTCTTCAATCTATATAGGCTTGTCTTGTGCCCAAAAGGTATAAAAGACCCAGCGTTTAGCAGCTAATTAGCTATTTTTTAACAACTTCACTATTTATTTCTAAACAAACCTTCAAAATTTACAAAATAATATGGGTGCAGGTGGTACTGATGGCGGCACAGGTCGTTTTCTTATCGGTTTTTTCATGTTTGTAGGTGGTCTATACCTTATGTTACAATCAATAGACGTAAACTTTGGCTATGGTCGAGGTTTTTTTGCAGGTCGTGGGCTTTTTGCCTTAGGTGATTTCCAGGTGACCTCTGGATATGTAGTACTAATTTTTATGTTTGGAGTAGCTATCATGTTTTATAACTTTAAAAACCCTCTAGGTTGGTTGCTATCTCTAGGTGCAATAGCCATGTTGATATTTGGGGTAGTAAGTAATACACAATTTACCTTTAGGAGCATGAATTCATTCCAATTGATTACTATTTGTGTACTATTGTGTGGAGGTTTGGGACTTTTATTGAGTTCTTTTGTGGCTGCTCGGAGGAAGGCTGCTTAGCTTTTATAAGAAAAATTGCTCTTTACTGAAATAAAAAATCCATTCTCAGCTTTTTATGATAGTTCATAGATTTTTTCAATTTTCTATTAAAAATTGAAAAAATATTTTTCCTTATTGATTGATAATCAATTGCGGAAACCTACGAGCTAATGCTTTCTGAGAATGGATTTTTTGCTTTTATATTGGAATGAAAATGAATTTCTATTTAGGGAGGTTCAGTATTAAGCACATTTCTTCTCTCACCTTTTGCCATTGCTGCAAAAGGTGACCAAAAAACCCCGAAGGGCTCAACGAAGTTAATCTAGGACTCCCTTATTTTATAATTGGTCACTTGTTAATTCTCAAGAATTAACAAATAGCTCAATTCAAATTACTCCGTAATTTTCAAAGCTATGACCAATTTGGGAACGTCAGACAAAGTAATCTCCTCATTGACTGCTTCTTCTAACTCACTTTAATCTGGACAACTCGTACTTGTGCTACAGGCTTACAGGATTCTAGTTTGTTCACTTTCAATTGATTATCATGTTCGGACATCGAAGAAGTTAACTTCGTTGAGCTCGCTATGGGCTCGGTTCCTACGGAACGTCAATGTTCGTCGTTCTTTGTACCTGACAACCCATATAGTCCACTTGATCCAGTTGGGTAGATTTTTCTAAGTTTTTAGCGAAATTAAGTTTCATTTTTTTACTTGACACAACTTATCTTTCGGGTAAAACAATGAATTCAAAAAAGAAATTAGTTTCACTGAGCCCTTCGGGGTTACCCCGCTTTTGACCACAAAGTCCAAAAAACGGGGTAACCCCGAAGGGCTCTACGAAGTAAAGTTCTTTTCTATAAACATCTATAGCTTGTTGATTATCAAGTTATTTGTCTAATGCTGAATAGCCCTAGTTCCTAAGGTTGTTATAACTAATTGATCCCCCAAAAGACAGTGAAAGTAAACTAAATCGCAGGAAAAAGTAGTTATCGGTCAACTAAACTAAGGAATATATTCAAATGCTCCAATATCAGCTCCGTTTCCTTGTGGGCGACTTCTTCCCATAATATCAGTAGTTACATTAGTAGGTACTGTTCCATTATCAATTAGTGGAGAAGTCGTTGTATCAATAGAATAGTCATAATTTGCCACATCATTGAATAAAGGATCTTCATTGAGAATATTTTGCCCGGCTAGCCCTACATTAAAAGTATCTCTTTTGACTAAACATCCATCAAAGTTCAAATTGAAAGGTTGTCCTTCCCCATCTAGCCGAGAAAGCTCAATTTCTTCTGTCTTTGTCCCTGTGATTACACAATTATTAAAAAGAATATTAGCTTCGCCTTCCTGAAAGATTCGGTTGCCATCAGCATCATAATAGACATAAAAGTCAGCTATACTTAGAATAGGCTCATTGCGACTCACCAAAAAATTCTCTGCATAGTTGATAAACGAACAATGATTAAACAAGTAATTTCCTCCTTCTCGAATGGCAATATTATAATTACTAGAACTAGCTACAATCAGATTTTCTGCCTCTATATCTCCTTTGATACTCACAATTCCTGCATTAGAAACATTGTAAATCATTGTATTTTTTAATTCTAATTTTGGATTTCCATTGATACTCGGATAAACTACAGAGATGGCTTCAACTGCATTTCGGATAATAGCCCCATGAATTTGATTATCTACACTATTAACACCCAAATAAATGCCTCCGTGGTTCATGGGAAGCTCTTGATAATCTTCTTCTAAACGATGCGTTTTGAATTCAACAGGATTATTTAAATCCCCTCCTACATTGACCTTTAGAGATGAGCCATTGTCTACGACTATTCTTCCACGCTGATACCATTGAGTAGATGGACCACCATACATATAGATATGCTCTACCCCTGCAGGAATAGTTACTAAAGAATTACTGTCAAAGGTCATATATCCCATGATAATATGTGGCTTACCATCATTTGCAAACTCAAAATTTGCATTGGTATAGATCTCATTACATCCCCTACAGCTGTGATAGTGAGCATTCCAGCCATATGCACTCAATAATACTTTTTGCTCATTTCCATTGATAGAGAATAAGAGAGAATCTTCCCGTATAGCATCTCCATCGTTTGGATCAATAATTACACTTGCAAATAAATAAATGCTGTCTCCTGCCGCTAGTTCAATATCTTCAGTCAATGTTGTACTTTCACCATCTACATTGATTTTAAAATCTGAAGCAGAACCTCCAGCTAGAGCTACTCTAGAAATCACTACTGCTTGGTTATTCCGATTATAGATTTTCAGCTCTTGAGTTGAAGAACCCATAGCTGTAAATACAGTATCAAACTGAATGGTATCTGTAGAAAACGCTAAAACAGCGCTGGTATCGTTGGTAATTATGTTTTTCTTACAAGAAGATAAATGGATAAGAATCAGTGTAGAAATAATAAAGAGAACAGATTTGAAAATTGGTGCTTGCATATTCTGTTTTTTATAAAAAAAGTAGGACTTAAGGTTCTTGTTAATTAATTGGCTAAGAACAATTTAAATTCGTTGATTTTTTAATATTAACTGCATTGAGCCCCTTTGGTATTTTCACCAATAGCAAGGACTTCTTTTAGAAAAACGTAAGATTAGCTAAAAAAGACTAATAAGTTGCTCAATCACTCCTTGATTTTTCATTAAATCCTGTAGAAATGTTGCGAGACTGCTTACCAAGGAATCGGTTTTCGTCCTTTGCGGTCTTTCAAGAGGTTTAAGCTTATGAATACTAAATCAACAATAACCCAAACAAAACACCCCCCCAGGGTCAATAGTTGTAGAGCTGCCCAACCATAGTGTCCCAAATATATGCGGTGTGCAGCTACTATTCCCAAGAATAAACACAACCAAAAGGCAGTTAGTTGAGAGCGTTCCCCATAGTCATATTTGGGAGATTTTGGACGTTTTCTTTGTCTTTTTTCTTTGATTTTTTGCTGCTTATACAAGTAAATCGCCAACTGATCTGAATTGGAAAGATCCGGTTTTCTTATTTTTTTTACTTTCTTATTTTTTTTTGTTTCTGCGGGAGGTGTCTCATAAACTACTAAGGAAACTAGACTTAGTAGGATTAGCCCTAAAGTCAATACATAGACGATCTCCTTGATTCCCTTTGGTACTTGCATAAATAATAATCTGTGTGATTTGTAATAGAGCTTATAGTTCGTTGATTTTTTAATGTTAAGTACTCTGTAATATAAATAGCTGAATATTTTTACAGAATATTTTTAAAATTTGTATCACAGAGCATCAAGTATTTCCACAACTCTTGTTATATACTTAATAATCTGCAACTTACACAACAACTTCTTATATACACCCTATCCCTAAGTATTTATAGAATGGCTAGCACATTATTTTAAGTAACAGTATAAATATCCTCTTACTAAAATAAAAAAGAACAGTGCTTTTGCCTACTTACTTCATCATCTCTAATACTTTTAATTTTATGGTTTACAAGATAGGGAAAATTCTACTATATCTATAGAAAATGGGTTTGTTAAGGCTTAGTAATTCCTCAACAAACCCATTGAAAATATAGGATTTAGTAATCTCTCGACTACTTAGTACTCTGTAATACGTACCTAGTTAATTTCTAAAAGTTCATCACAATCCAAATGATGAATGCTATAAGCCCTAAGCCTAGCAAGCTAGCCCCTACTAGAAAAATAGGAAAGCCAAAAAACAGTAACACTAAACCTGCAATCATAGCAGCAATAGAAGCTACTAACCAAATAGGACCAAAAATATCTCGATCACCATAAATTTTTGGTGCCGCCATTTTTTCTTGAATATAAGCCCTTTTTTCTGCCTTTTTCATACCTTTAGTATGCGACTTATATTTTTTGAACGCATTTCTAAACACTTTACGTTCTACTTTTCTGTCTAGCTTTTTAGTCTCTTTATTAGGTTCTCTCCCCTCTTCTGCTGAAATAATTGCGGCATCTGCCGGTAAGCTAAATGTACTCACAAATAGTATCATCCAAAAGATAGAAAAATAATGTTTCATAAAGTTTGTTTTTCAGGTTCAACGAAGTGATTCAGCAAATAAGTAATAGTCCAAATATTCTCGTAGTTACCTTTAGCTTATTATTAGTTAAACTAAAATCATCCTAAATCTACTCTACGATTACCTTTGCCCTCTTACTTAAAATCGTGTTTCCGAGATTTTATTATATCAGAAACACGATCTCTTAATATTAAACAATATTTTGTTTGATATATTGCAATAAGCAGATACTAAAAATATCTTTAGTCAACAGCAAACCCTTTTAAAAGACTCGTCTTTAAAGCCTCAGGACAGGTTTCCTTGATTGCCTTTGCCAATTGCTCTTCCCCAACAGCATTATAGTCAATATTACCTACAATTTTGGTTACACAACGTAAGCCTTCTGCGGATTTAGCAATATTCTTAGAATCATAACCTTCGGCACAAGCACAAAGCTCTTGAGCAGCTTTTTTAGCGGTCTCATCTGAAGCACTACAAGCCATCATAAACATAGGGACAATAGCCAATAGTACTAATTTTTTGAAAAAAGAATTCATAATTTAAGATTGTTTAGCTTCTGTGAAGTATTTATAGAAATATGGAATCGTTTCAATTCCTTTGTAATAATTAAAAATACCAAAATGCTCATTTGGTGAATGAATCGCATCAGAATCTAGACCAAATCCCATCATTACCGTTTTTACGCCCAAAACATCCTCAAACAAAGCCACAATAGGAATACTTCCACCAGCACGCTGAGGAATTGGAGTTTTACCGAAAGTTGCTTGATAAGCTTTAGCTGCAGATTGGTACTCAATTCCATCTGTAGGAGTTACTACAGGTTCTCCACCATGATGCGGTGTTACTTTTACTTGCACAGACTCAGGCGCAATAGATTCAAAATGTTTGGTAAATAACTCAGTGATTTTGTGTGAATCTTGGTTAGGAACCAAGCGCATAGAAATTTTAGCATAAGCTTTGGAAGGTAAAACCGTCTTAGCACCTTCGCCTGTATAACCACCCCACATACCATTCACATCCAAAGTAGGACGAATAGAAGTACGCTCCAATGTGGTGTAACCAGCTTCTCCACGCACATCCCCAATTTCCAAATCTTTCTTGTATTGATCGATGCTAAACGGTGCTTCGTTCATTGCTTTACGCTCTTCTGCGCTTACGACCTCTACATCATCATAAAAACCAGGAATCGTAATATGATTATTTTCATCTTGTAATGATGCAATCATCTTAGATAAAACATTGATTGGGTTTCCAACTGCTCCACCATAGGTTCCAGAGTGCAAATCACGATTAGGTCCAGTAACTTCTACTTCGATATAACTCAAACCACGCAAACCAACAGTGATAGAAGGTACATCGTTGGCAATCATAGAAGTATCCGAGATCAAGATTACATCACAAGCCAATTGCTCTGCACGCTCACGTAAGAATGGTTCTAGATTCTCAGAACCTACTTCCTCCTCTCCTTCTATCATAAACTTGATATTACAAGGCAAAGCATTGTTTGCTTGCATGTTTTCAAAGGCTTTTACATGCATGTACATTTGTCCTTTGTCATCGCAGGCTCCACGGGCATAGATTGCTCCTTGTGGATGACGCTCTGTATTTTTGATCACTGGCTCAAAAGGTCCTGATTCCCACAAATCTAATGGATCTGGTGGTTGTACATCATAGTGCCCATAAACCAAAACGGTCGGCAAGGCTGGATCAATGATTTTTTCACCATAAACGATTGGATGTCCAGCAGTTGGGCAGATTTCTATATTTTCTGCACCAGCATCTTTTAATTTTTGAGCGACAAATTCTGCAGTTTTGGCTACATCACCTGAATAGGCTGAATCTGCACTCACAGAAGGGATACGCAATAAGTCTAAGAGTTCGTTTAAATAACGTTCTTTGTTTTCTTCAAAATACGCTTTTAATTGTTCCATATCTAAGTCTAAAAATTATGATATATAGTTGCCTAAACAACTTTTAAATTTAAATGAGCTTTATTCTTTCAAAAAAAATTCTTGTCTATTCATCTTTTTCCAACCAAGCAAAGCTAATGAAAGTCCAGTAAATATGGGACTTAGAAAAATTATATAGGTTCTTCCTCCACTCAATAATCCTGCAAAAGCAGCAATAGTCAAAATAACGCCTACCACAAAAAAGATCCAACCTCCATAAAATAAACCTCGACCAATATTCCTAGAAGCTCTCAAGTCTGCTACTCTGAGTAAACGCTTGTCTACTTGCCGAACAATCACATTTATCTCCTTCTTTTCGAGCTGTTTAGTATTCAGCTCCTTTCTCATTTCGTCAAATTCCATTGCTCCAGAATCGATGCGCTCAAAATAGTATTGTATCGTTTTTGCTCTAGAATAATTATTCATTGGATTAATCTGATTATTTATCAAACGATAGTTCGTAGGTTTTTTGCAACCACTTGATTATCAAAAGAATGTACAAAATTGACAAAATTCCATAAAACCCTAATTATCAGCTAGTAAGAAAAATATTTTTTCATTTTTAGTCAAAAAATGAAAAAATATTTTTCTTACTACTTGATAATCAAGATTTTATCAAACTTCATCAATTTTACACATCCTTTTGATTATCAGGTAATTGCAAAAAACATACAAACCATTGACAAGATATAAAAATCATAGAAAACTTGTCTCAATAAGTAATGAGAAAAAATAAATTTCCGATTTTGAGTTAGATATTTTTAAATAGTATTAAGCAAAACCACAAGGGGCTTGATAAAGTTAAAGAGGCTTAGGCTTTCATATTATGTTTTAAAAGAATTCTTAAGCCAGACACAATCATGCAAACATTATGGATCATTTAACGTTGGGATTGTTTGAGAGTGTCAAGTGTAAAAAACTGATACAATCAATGATAATAACTCTTTAAACTAAACTGATTATATGCTTAAACAAAATGTTCCTGTCTTAATCACAGGCGGTACCGGATACATTGCCTCTTGGATCATCAAATATCTACTTGAGGAAGGCTACAAAGTACACACCACAGTAAGAAACAAATCCAACAAAGAGAAGTTAAAACATTTAATAGATTTAGACAATCTTTTCCCGAATCAATTAAGTATTTTTGAGGCAGATTTACTCAAAAAAGGCTCTTTTGATGAAGCTGCACAAGGTTGCACTCTTATCATGCATACGGCTTCTCCATTCAAAGTTCAGGGTTTGAAAGATCCTCAAAAAGAACTCATTGATCCAGCACTTGAAGGCACGAGAAATGTGTTAACTACTGCCAATAATAGCCCAAGTGTTCAACGAGTAGTCTTGACTTCTAGTGTTGCTGCAATTAATGGTGATGCAATTGATGCCAAAGATTTAGTTAAGCAAACCTTGACAGAAGAAAACTGGAATACAACAAGTAACTTAAAACATCAACCTTACTCTTACTCCAAAACAGTTGCAGAACAAGAAGCTTGGAAAATTGCTAAAAATCAGCAACAATGGGACTTGGTAACCATCAATCCTAGTTTTGTACTAGGGCCTTCGGTGACTAAACGAAAAGATTCTACGAGTATTGATTTTATGCTTTCTTTAGCAAAGGGTAAAATGAAAATGGGAGTACCAGACCTAATGATGGGTATGGTAGATGTTCGAGATGTTGCCAGAGCACATATACTGGCAGCACAGAAACAAGAAGCTCAAGGTAGATACATTATTTCTAACCAAACACTAAATCTCTTGGATGCAGCTCAGTTAATGCAACAACATTTTGGAGATGCCTATCCCTTTCCTAAACGTAAATTACCTAAGTTCTTATTGTATATATTTGGGCCACTTCAGAGCTTTACATGGAAATATATCCGATCAAATATTGGACTGAACTTCAATTTTGATAATACAAAAGGGAAAAAAGAATTGGGACTAAATTACAAAAACTTACAAGATACCTTAGTAGAACATATTGAACAACTCATTGATTGGGGATATATCAACAAACGATAAATCGCTCTGATAATTATGATAAATTTAGACAAGCTCTTAAATTAGTGCAAAACTAAGATTGACTACTCATGAATGTACACGACCAACGCTTGCCCTTTATGCAAGTTCCACAACTGAGCCAAATAGACAAGGCTTATGCAACAGGAAGCCCAAAATTATATCCGTTTTATCAGTATGCTACTAGCTATAACAGCTTTAATGAGCTTATTGAGAACAAAACATTTAGTTCAGCTCAACGCAAAATATTGGTAGAACAACTTCTAGAACAATATAAGCAAGTAGAAGCTTCGCCTGCACATGCTAATGTTCAACTACTAGCCAAAGAAAATACTTACACGGTAACTACAGCACACCAGCCAAGTTTAGCTACTGGTCCATTATATTATGTATATAAGATCATTAACGCCATCAAACTGGCTAAAGAGCTAAGTAAACAATATCCTCAATATAATTTTGTGCCTATCTTCTGGAGTGGTGATGAAGATCACGATTTTGAAGAAGTCAATCATTTTCAACTCTTTGGGCAAAAGGTAGAATGGGAGGACAAACAAGGAGGTTCAGTAGGTCAGTATTCTGTTGAGACACTAAAGGGAGTTTTGGAGCAGGTCCAAATCATCTTAGGGACTTCTGAACGAGGACAGGAAATCTATAAAATCCTTCATGAAGCTTATAGCAACAAAAAGAATTATAAAGAAGCAACTTTTCATCTAGTTCATCATCTATTTGCTCAGTATGGACTAGTATTTTTAGATGCTAGCAAGGCTGCTTTCAAAGCTACTATGTATAGGGTTTTCCGCTCTGAACTGGAAGAACATGTTTCACAAAAGTTAGTGCGTGCTACTGCCCAAGAATTAATTAATGCAGGTTTTAAAAATCAAGCTTACCCTAGAGCAATCAATTTATTTTATCTAAGCAAAAACCAACGGAACCGGATTGTAAAAGAAGGAAATAATTATCAGGTATTGAATAGCAATTTAAGTTTCTCACATGAGGAGATCTTAGAAGAACTGGAAAATTCTCCTGAACGATTTAGCCCTAATGTTATCATTCGTCCATTATTTCAAGAATCTATTTTGCCCAACTTAGCTTACATTGGCGGAGGAGGTGAATTGGCATACTGGCTAGAACGTAAAAGTCAGTTTGAGCACTTTGGAATCCCTTTTCCGATGCTCATCCGCAGAACATCTGTATTGTGGGTAAATGCTCGCCAAACTAAACAAATTCAGAATTTTGGTTTGAGTGTAACAGATCTTTTTCAAGACTATCACAGTTTGATCAAAAAATACATTGGAGATAACAGCTCAAGAGAACTCAGTCTAGGTGATGAAAAATCTAAGCTGAGTACTATTTTTAAGCAGCTTTTGGACAAAGTCACTCCAATAGATTCTTCCCTAAAAGGTAGTGTCTTGGCTCAGCAAACACAAGTACTGAAATCTATAGATAAACTAGAAAAACGATTGATCAAAGCAGAAAAACAAAAGTATGAACAGCAATTAACAAAGTTGCAAAAACTGCAGGATAAGCTATTCCCTAATAATGGCTTACAAGAACGCAAGGATAATTTGTGGAATTTTTATTTCAAATATGGCCAAGCTTTTATTGATACCCTCTTGGAATATTTAGATCCAATGCAAGAGGATTTTCTGATTCTAACAGAAGAAAATATAGAAGTTGTTTAAGAATTAGATTTAATGCAGAGATCTTTAGCTGATTTTTAAACCACCTCCTACATCACAGAGCCTCGCTGTAGTCTGTTACAGCAAGGCTCTACTCATTGAATCTGACTAAAATCCTTCTAAATCTATTCTACGATTACTTTTGTCCTCTTTCTTACTTAAGTAGATAGCCACAATTAATTTGTATTTAACCCCGAAGGGCTCTACGAAGTAAATTCAAGCAGCCTTTTAACTGC
>JAKVCT010000279.1 GCA_022448995.1 Saprospiraceae bacterium | reverse complement strand
GCGGCTATCCCTACGTTTAGCTTCGCTGAGCCCTTCGGGGTTTTCGCCTCGTTCAGCATCAAAAAACCTTGTGAATTTGCTTCGCAGAGCCCTTCGGGGTTATTATAAAATTAATTATGTCCACCTACTTAGTATCTCTTCTGTTTTAGCCTTAGTTGATTAGTTTTTCTAACTACTTGATAATCAAGGATGATTAAAGGTCGATTGACTTTTATAAAACCTTGGCTATCAATTGTTAAGAATCGCAAAGTACTCTGCGTAGCTAAAAAAACAATGAACTATTACATTAGAAAACGTAAAAATATAGTCTTCAATTTATATAAAAAAATTAAGAAGTACTGATTTTTATCAAAAATTCCTTTGATAGAGTATTATTAACCCTAAGTTAGAATTGAAGTTGTTTAAAAATTATCTTCATCGCATCAAAATCCTCTGAATTTCTGTACTAAATCTAATTCTTAAACAACTTCATTGTAAACATCGGCTCAATATAATCTAAATACCCCGAAAAGCTGCTAAACATTCTTCTTTTATCTTTGCTAACATTTCGGGATCGTGATACCGTCTAGAAAAATGAGCTGGGATTAGTTTCCGAAAGCCAGCTTGTTTAGCTAACTGACCAGAAATGTGAGCAGTACTATGGTTATTTTTGATAGCTAGATCATAATCTTCTTGAGCATAGTAGCTTTCCATGTAGACTTCATCACAATTTTTGAATAGAGTGTAAATTTTTTGATGGTTTGCTTCACAGGCTAAGTGGTCCATGATATAGCCAAGCTTATAGCCTTGTTGCAATTCTAGATACTCAAATAGCGTTTGAGCCTTTATGATCTCACCATGTACTTCAATTTTAGCATTTGGTTTGTTTTCTGTGTAGGCTATTTTTAATTCCTTAACCCATTTTCCTCCAGGATAGGGGACGTTTTGCATATTGATTTTTAACTTGGGAAGTTCTTCAAATAAATAAGCTACTGAAGGAATGCCGTGATCTAGCAAGGTATAACGAACGGTAAAGGCTTTATTCTGAAAAATAATTGGATGTTGTTCTCTTTTAATGACGTTTAATTCCCAATTAGGTGCAATCAATAAATAAGATACTATCTGATTTCCGCCATGTAATTCACGAACTTCAAAGGTGACTGGATTATCTTCAGCAGTAAGCAAATTCCAAGTAAAGCCTCTTAACTTGGCTTGTACATTTTTGGCTAAACCAGCAGGTCCACAAACAGTCACCGTTCGTTGACAACCTAATAAGTGCCGCAGCAAGAAGTCAAAATGGATGAAATGATCAATATGTGTATGACTGACGAAAACGGCATTGACATCTCTACAGTCTTTTACACTTAGATCACTGGCAAAACCACAATCGCAGAGATAATTCCATTTATGATTATCTGCCTGAATCATTAGACAAATATCCTCATTGTGCTTATTTTTGAGTGTAGCATGTAACATGAGTTATAAGGTTTAATTTTTTACGTACCAAAATATCAATTCCTTAACATAGGATTCCTTCAAAAAGTTTGTTTGTAGATATAGATTTAGATGATGATTCAATCAACCTAGAAAATTATTTATTTTGAAAGATAAATCAATCCCTTTTATCCATCAATCCATTCCTATTCATTCCCTAGTAGTGTATAGAATGTTGTTTGCCTTGTTGATATTATTTGGAGCGGCTTGGTCATTCTATAAAAATGATTGGGATCTACGTTTTGTAGCACCTCAGCTCTATTTTTCGTATTGGGAAGATACGGCTACTTTGGCTGTATCCGAAACGTAGTCTATGGATTCTTGGTGGTATAGGTATATTTATTGGATTATTTTATCGAGTTGCTGTAGCTAGTTTTACATTAGGATTTACTTATTTATACCTTATAGATGCTACGAATTATATCAATCATTACTATTTGATTTCAATTTTGGGAGTTTTATTATTCATTTCGCCTGCTGGACGTTTTTTTTCCATGGATGTTCGTTTAGGTTTGGTAAAACCAGTTACTCAAGTATCCAGGATTTATTTAGATGTATTCAAGCTACAAATTGCATTAGTTTATATTTTTGCAGGAATCGCTAAGCTAGAATCTGATTGGATACTTCGAGCAATGCCTATGAAAATATGGTTGTTACAACAGCACGATTTTCCCTTATTGGGGAGTTTATTCAGTCAAAACTGGGTACACTATACCTTTAGTTGGGGAGCAGCTGTTTTTGATCTAAGTATTGGTTTTTTATTGTGGATGAATCGAACACGATTTGTCGCTTATTTACTTCTGTTATTTTTTCATATCCTCACAGGATTATTATTTGACATAGGACTATTTCCTCCTTTGATGATTCTAACTACATTGTTATTTTTTCCTCCTGAAAAATTTAAGTCTTTATTTGATAAGGTTAGTTCTACTAAAAATGCTGTTATTCAAGGATATAGAGTGTCTAAGCTAGGTCTAGTATTTATCATTTTATTTTTCTCTGTGCAGATTGTTTTACCTATACGACATCATTTTTTATACAGTGGAAATATCTTATGGACAGAAGAAGGTTATCGTTGGTCTTGGCGTGTGATGTTGGTAGAAAAGGAGGGCTTTTGTACTTTTTATGTAGAGGATAAAGATTCTGCTCAGTTTTGGGAGGTGAACAACAAAGAATTTTTAACTGGTTTTCAGATCAAACGGATGAGTGTCCGACCAGACTTTATTCGTCAATTTAGTCATTATTTAGCTAAGCACTACCAACAAAAATATAAGTTGAAAACGCAACCCAAGGTACGTGTAGATGCTCATCTGACCTTGAATGGTAGAATGAGCCAACGTTTGATTGATCCCAACGTCGATTTGGCTAGTAAAAGGGCAAGTATTTGGCAAGCGGATTGGATTTTGCCTTTCAAAGATTAATCCCTTTTTAACGTTTATTTGCTTGAAATATCTATAGCTTATTGATTATCAATTATATTTTTTTAGATACTGAATTTCCCTGTCTAGCTTGGCTTGAAAACCAGCCCGTTTAAAATTTGACTACATTTTGAATGTAATTATCTATGATATAACGTATTAAGTTTGTCCATTGATCACTTTCGTCAATGATCCAACCATCGCTCGTTACCGAGATTTGATTTAATCTAACCAGCTCTTTATCAGGATTGTGTACTAAATCAATTTTCCAATTATAACCATATTGCTCAGCTAATTCATATAATAGAACTTTCAAGCGACCACTATTGGAAACAGGGGCATCAAAATACCAATGCAAATGTTCAATGCCTAATTCTTGAGTTACTCGACCAATCAACTCCAAAGCAGGTAGAGTTTCTTCTACTTTTTTGTACGAACCATGAATACTAGCTACATCTCTGTAACAGCCATCCATTCCTTCAAAAATATAACCACCTGACAAGGCAACTTCTATGATAATTAAAAGATTATAACCATCTACAATCAAGGTTTTTCCTTTGAGTTGATTTACAGGAATCGCTTTATTTTTTCGACTTTCAATTTTATCGGAAGGGCAGCAAATGCGCATCAAGGCTTTGCGCTGACGCGTATTCAACCGATAACGATTACCCACAATCTCTAAGGCTGATTTTTCGGCATAGCCTTTTCCTAACAAGAAGGATAAATCATTGCTTGCTTCTGTTAGAACAGCTTTCCATTTTGTTGCAAAATTTTTGTCATCATTAGGGTGTTTACCTCGATGTTTCATGTTGCTGTTGATTAGTTAGAGAAATGTCAAAAGTCCTATTACAGAGTATTAAAAGCCAGGGGCGAAAGAAAGTCGAATAGCAAACCGGCGAGTGCCTACTACATTTCTTTGAGTTAAACGCCACATAAAATCTACTCGGAAGATATCAAAGATATTTTCGATACCAAAACCAATCTCTGCGTAATAATTAGGAGAACTAATATTTTCAGGAATATTAATGACCAAACGATTAGCATCCGATACTCTTCCCATCAAGCCTTTGAAGATAAAAACGGTTCGCCAACGTAACAACTTTATCAAGGGAATGCTATTCAAAATTACACCATCAAAGTGATGTTCCATCCAAAATGCAGCATATTCATCACTGACAAACTCAAATTCATTCATCATATTATAGGCAAAACGATTTCGAAATAACCCTTCATTTCCCAAGTGAATCCTGAGTAGAGGATAGGGAATATTGCCCCAAACCTTTCCTCCCCGAAGCTCATAACGAGTATAGCCAAAAGGTAAGCTCAGCCGTTGTTTGATGCTTAGATCGAGTTTGTGATAGTTGTATTCGCCTCCTAAGAAACCCTTTACTCCAAGGGTATAGTCTAGTTCAAAAATAGGGAGTTTAGAACCTAGAGTAGATCGGTTAAATCCATTATTGTAGAAACTTTCCTTTATTCCATAATGTGTTTTTAGAATAAATTCAGAGGTTGTAAATTGCTCAATAGGATCCAAGTTTTCACCTGAAGTAAACTCAAAAACATTGGGGACTTGATAAAACGTTCGCCAGCGATAGGTCAGCGTATTATAAAAGCCCTTGAACCAGTCTCTAGTATACATCCAGTTGAACTCTCTGATTTTCATTAATTTGCCCAAAGGATCACGCCTAGATAGAGAGTTGGAAATATTATCATGTGCCATAAATCGATTGACCTGTCCTAACATGACTAAGTCATATTTATACAATAAAGAAGTGGACTGCCAGCGATCTTTTTTGGTAGGAATTTTGAAATTGAGTCCCAATCCATATTTGAATTCCTTGTCTTGAAAACCATAGGCTGTGTATGCCATAATTTGAGCATATTCACTAAAGCGGTTATTGGTTCTAAACTTTAGTTTAAGCCGCCAACCTTCAATCGCATTTTTGCTCAAAAGCTCTGATACACTGCCAAATTCAATAGGTCCTGTACGTAGATATCCCGAAGTCAAGGCATACATGGTAAAATCTAGAGCTTTATATAGACCTGTATTTTGAACCGAATCTACCATAGTGTAGATATTGGATTCTTGTGTGGTAATACTATCATGACGCATTGTTTTCCAGTAGCTATTGTCTCGTTTATAGGCCTTTTTTTCACGACTAACATTATCTCCATCAAATATGGAATCTGAAAGAGGAATATTCAAATCAAAATCTCTGCGAGATGTACTTCGTTCTATACTCATGTACAAGAAACTAGGACGTTCAGGAACCTTTATACGTGCTATATTCTTTCCCTCGATTAATACCCAATAACCATCTATAAGTCTATATTTTTGGGACGTACCAAAACCTTTGAGAAAATTGATATTTACGTATTTGGAAATATCCATATCGATCTTGGCCACGCCAAAGGTTTTGGCATGGACTATAGCAGATCCAACAAAGGTTAGATCTTGTCTTCGTTTTCCAGAAAAATCGAGTTGGTAATATTTATCTCCATCTATTTCTAAAGTATCACTCAGGGTATAACGATAGGCAATATTAGCACCACTTCCAAAGGGACCAATGAATGACTTTCCAGCAACTACTACTACATTATCAAAAGGATCTAGTTCCTCAACTTGTTCACTTACAAATGCTGAAACACTCTCGTTTTCAAAACCAGAGAACTGGTCAGCTGTGACAACTGTTTTTTGACTTTTAGGATTTTTTCGATAATAAAATGTCGAAATGGTTTCTTTCATTAGAATAGGCAGATAATTTTCACCCAGATCATTGATCTGAATGTGATCCATAGCAATACCTAATCGTTTGTTTAGGAACTTGTTGTTAATAAAACCTTGTCCTAAACGATCAAAATTAAATTGAATTTTGGTGTAATCTTCATAACGATAAGAATCTGCACTATTCAGGGAATTCTGTGTTTTGTACTTGACTATATTGCGCCAAAGCGCAATTGCAGCAGTATCTCGAACGCGTCTTCTCTTTTGCTTGGCAGTAACAGTAGCAGTAACCAACATTTTTTCCTCTGGACGTAAGGAAATATTAAGGGTTTGTTCTTTACCCTGTTTTACCTTTTTGTACTGTGTTTTGTAGCCAATATAGGCGAATTCTAAACTATCCAAACTACCCATATGTACAATCTCAAAGTTCCCATCGATATCAGAGGAACTTCCTATAGGAGTACCCACTAAGTAAATATCAACAAAGGGTAATACTTCTTTGCTTCGGGCATCCTTGATTGTACCTCGAATAATGGTTGTATCCAAAGATGAAGCTTTGGAGGTGTTTTGCGCTTGTAAATCTGAGACAAAATAAATGGAAAATAGAAGAAGAAAACAGAATAGAGTTTTCTGATGCATGATCGGTGAAAGGTGATATGGTAACATAAATAATATATAATGCGAAAATATATTAATAGATAATTCAGGATAAGAGTATGTCTAAAAGCAGTGTGTTTGCTAAAACAGGTACAGTGTAGTGAAACCTTGAAGCGTTCAAGTTCAGCCAAGCTACAAAGAGCTTTTACGTTACATTTTAGAATAAATTTAGACATGCTCTAAGTACTTTATGACATGAATTTTCAATTGAATTTCTCTTAGTTTTTTGTGTTCTGTCTTCTTTTTGATAGCTCACTAAGCAGTTTTGTGACTCTACTTTTTAAGGAACTATCAAAATGCAGAGGTTCTTAAAAATCGTTGAAAAGAGTCCATTAATTCTAAGTAGGTGGACGTAATTAATTTTATAATAATTCACAAGATTTTTTGATGCTGAACGAGGCGAAAAACGTAGGGA
>JAKVCT010000278.1 GCA_022448995.1 Saprospiraceae bacterium | reverse complement strand
ATCTCCTGCTTCACAGCGCCTCGCTGTAGCCCACTACAGCTATGTTCTGTTCATTGAATCTGACTAAAATCATTCTATATCTATTCTACGATTACTTTTGTCCTCTTACTTATTATATCCATACACTTATAATCCTACAAATATAATGAAACTCTTATTCATCAGTATCTTGTCCCTATTAAGTATTCAAGTCATTGCTCAATTTAGTCATTACACTTGGGTGCACGACCTAAAAGTTAGATCTAGTCCAAGCACAAGTGGCGACATTTTAGAAAAGCTCAAAGAAGGTGAAGGCATTAGCTATTTAGATGACAAATCCTCCAAATCCTTAACTGTAAAACTTAGAGGAAAATCTTACACTGATTATTGGTGGAAAATAAAAACACAAAGTGGTCAAATAGGTTGGGTTTTTGGAGCTGCTCTGCAAGAAAAAGCACCTATGCCTAAACTCTATGCTTGGGTAAATGATCTGAGAGTACGAGATAAAGCTGGTTTTGAAGGAACTACACTCTCCAAATTAGCCGAAGGCACAGAGGTGCAATTCACAGGAAAACGTTCTAGAGAGAAAGCTTCTGTTAAATTGAGAGGTGCAGCCTATAAAGATTATTGGATAAAGGTTCGTCTAGAGGATGGATCTAAAGGCTGGATCTATGCTGCGGCACTAAAATACAACAATGATAACTATCATGAATCCTCTATCCCTAAGCTCAAGGACTTGAGTAGTACTAGTGCTCGTAAAACTTGGTGGAATGCTTTGTCAAGTGAGTGGAAAGAGCTCTTCCTGTTTGTTGAAGCAGATGCAACAAGAGATTTACATAGCCTTATCAATCTAAAAGCTATTGACATTTCTAATGATGATCATTGTGGTGCGGGACCTATGCATGATATTCCGTTTAAAAACTTCAAAGGACTTAGTCAGCTTGTTCTTTTAGAACAAATTACAGCTACATTTACTGAGTTTGATAATTTAGTTCCACTACACCATCTAAAAAAACTAACATATCTAGAAATTCGTGATTGTGAATACAAAAGTCTGAAAGGAATTGAGCAACTAACTAGTTTAGAGAACTTGTATGTAGATATTAAAACAGATGAGGATTTGCGAAGAGTCTCTAAACTGACTCAATTGAAAATGCTCGATATTGGTTTACACAAAGAAGTAAAGGATCTGAGTCCTCTACGTCATCTAACTCAGTTGGAGAATCTTGATATTACATGGATAGATAATCCTAATCTTGTTTTTGACTTGAATATAATCAAAGAAGCAAGCAACTTAAATTATCTTCATATTGAAGATTTGAATAGCAAAAACTTAGAGGCTTTAACAAAGCTAAAAAACCTAGAATTTTTAAAGATTCACAGTACAAGTACCTTCAATTTCAAGTATCTAAGTAATTGTTCGAAACTAGAATATCTATCTCTCAATGCAGATAACCTTTCTAATTTTGGAGCATTGAGCCAGTTGGATAAACTGAAGTTTTTCTCACTAATTAGCACAAAATTAAACTTAAACGATTTAGATTATATTCCTAATCTGGCTACCTTGAACTTGGTAATTTCAGATTTGAAGAATCTGAATGGTATAGAAAAACAAAAGGATCTAAAAACGGTTTATTTGGATGGATCTAGTGGTTTTAGTAGTATTAAACCGCTGCTGAAATTATCTAAATTAGAAACCCTACATATTCCTCATGAATTTCATCCGGATAATGGTACTCAACTAGAGGGCTACCAACAGATAGAAAATAAAAGAATTGAGATTGGTTATGGACATGAAGTTTGTGGATGCTAGATAAATGAAAAGTTAATAATGAATCCACGAAGTACTCTATAATCTCCCAAAGTACATCCTATTTTAACTGTACAGAGCACTTCGTGGTTAGTTTTACATATAAACAAAATTATAGGCCATTAGTATCGATAAAAATCCAATAAAATATCCACCATAAATATCGGCAGGCAAATGATCACTCAAAATCCGTCTAGAAGCTCCAACCAAACCACAAGCGATAATTCCCAATAAAAACAGGTAATTTTCTACAAAATACTGAAAGGTCGTTTGTGTAGCAAATGTAGCGCTTTGGCTAATGATTAACAACATTGCTAAAAAATTCCCCATACCTACTGCATGTATACTAATCTTAGAGAAAAGATTGATAAAAAAAGCTATAAACAAAGCTATAGTTGCTCCCAAAACAAAGAGTTCCATTTTTAAGGGCAAACGATCCCAAGGTAGTGTAACATAAGAGGTAATATAAAATGTTCCTGTCAGAATATAAGGGCCAATTCTATCCATCCGCTCCTGTAATCGAAGATCTCGAATCAAACCTAAACCACGCATAATCACCATACCACACAAAGGAATTACCAAGATATAGATAATTAGAAACCGAAAGATGCTGCTCTGTGTTGGGTTTTGCCAAAAAAGATCAAACCCTCTTACCTTAAAAGAATACGGATTGACTAATATGGCTAGTAAATAAGCATAAGGTACTATCAGAAGAGGATGGAAAAGTATAGAAACAAACCGAGCAATTGCCCTAGTCCAGAGAGAAAACTGATAGCTATGTTCAGGATAATAACTGCTTTTTATATCTTGTTCTTCGTTCATAATTTATCTTTAGATGTCTATATCTATATTCTAGAATACAAATATACACTAAATATACGGATACTTAATATCCATTAAGAAAAGTCCTTGTGGAGGAACAGACCAGGCTGTCTGCAAAGTCTTTTGCTCATCTAATGCTTGTTGGACTGCTGAAAGCTCTAGCCTACCTCGCCCTACGTTTAGGCACATCCCCACAATCAGACGAATCATTCCTCGCAAGAAACGATTGGCACTCACATGATAGATCAACTGATGATTTTCCTCATCCTCTATCCACTCAGAACGTGTTAAAGTACAGAACCGTGTCTTGGCATCTGTATTGGTTTTGCAGAAAGTTGCAAACTCCTTATACTCTAGCAAAAGCTGAGCTGCCTCTTGCATTTTATTCCGATCCAAATACTCTGATCTAGGGTGATAATAAGCTACTTCTCTTGAAAATGGATTTGGGCGTGTACTAATATAATACTTATAACTCCTAGATTCTGCATCAAATCTCGCATGTGCATTATCTCCTACCAGATGTATATTATAAATAGCAATATCATAACCTATAAGAGCATTGAGGGCATAGACAAATCGATCCGAAATAGGAGAATCCGTATCAAAATGAGCAAAGTACTGTGCAGCATGTACTCCAGTATCTGTTCGTCCACAGCCCACAATCGAAGTCGGTGTTTTGAGCAAAATAGATAAGCCATTTTCCAGTTTCTCTTGTACTGTCATTCCATTAGGCTGTATCTGATAACCTTGAAAACGAGTTCCATTATAAGCTAATTCTAAAAAATAACGCATAAGCTATAAGCACTAAGAAAGAAAAGGATGCCGAATCTGAAGTCGACATCCTTTTTAAAGTTATATTTATAAAATCTTTAAAGATTTATTATTCTGTTTTTGATCCATCATTTGCTAAGTAACTCACCTTACGGAAATTAATCTTACGCAAATTACGCTTCACATCAGTAACAATACCCATCTTTACCTTTCCATCAATTTTTAAAGCTGCAGTCATTGCTGGATGCTGACGAGGGTCTAACTTATCTTTCTCGTTTTGGATAAACTCTCTCAAGTCAGCCTCTAGACTTGCCGGAGGATAAACAAAAGCGTCATTCAATTGCACTCTAGGTGCAGATCCATAGACCTCTGCATAAGATGGAACAGGTTGACCTATATAAATGTGGCTAACTAGAGACTTTTTCTCTAGTTTTTGTAGCTCTGTCGCAGTCGGTACACTGATCTTTACCTTCAATTCCGCATCACGCATTTTAGTTACTACCATGAAGAAACATAAAAGCATAAATACGATATCGGGCAAAGAGGCAGTGGTAATTCCAGGTGCTTCTTTTTTTCCTTTCTTTCCAAATTTAGCCATAACTAGCTCAACTTTAATATCTAAATAAAAATGATAAAGTTCTCTTTACTTCTAGTAAAATTAATTTCCAGTAGGTTCTGCTTCAGAAATAACTAATGGTATTTCTTCGCGCACCTTCTTTTGTTCCTGTTTGGATAAAGCATCATAAGCTCTTCCAAAATCATTTTGTGCACGGTCTTCCCAAAGTTCATTGTAAGCTGCCCTTAGTTCGTTATAAACCGAGAGGTACATTTTATAAGAAGTACCATTATCGTTCAATAGAGAAACAATTGCTTGTTTAGGACTTTTAGCCATATCAGGACGTCCACTTGTAATAAACACTTTGGTATACTCTCTCAAATCTTCTATCTTCATGATATTATCACGAACTAATAATTGATCTCTAGCGTTTACCTGTACAGCTAACACATTTCGCTTTTGAACATCTATCTCTACAGGTTGATCCTCTGGTACATAAGGCGGTAATAAAACTCTCAAACCTGAATCAGTCTGAATAGTCGTAGTTACCAAGAAGAATACCAATAATAAGAAAGCGATATCTGCCATCGATCCTGCATTAATCTCAGGAATTTTACGATTTGCCATGATTCTATTGTTTTATAAATCCAATAATAGAAGAGAACACAGCTGCAACTATACCCAAAAGAAGCATAATATAAGCCATCACAATAGAGCCATCCACAAACTGCATATCCGCTTCGGCCATAGGGGCAACCTTACCCTTACGAATAGCTTCCTCGATTTCAGGAATAAAGTCTCCTGAAGCGAAAACAAATTGTGAAAGAAAATAAATGACGATAACACCAACAACAGCAGCAACAACGTTGATAGACTGTTTTACATGATCTACTAGATAATATAATAAAGAACCTCCCATTAGCCAAATTCCCAACTTAGTTAAAAACTGAGCAGAAGATAAACCAAATGCAAAAATATCACCATGGTTTGTAAAAAGCTCTTGTTTGGTCATATCATTCTCAGGTAGACCTGTGAAAATATTAACACATGCAATAGCAACAAGAATAGCTCCTAATCCGAAGCCTAGTGCTACTCCATATTTTTTTAGTGGAGGATAGGTCTTTGTACCTGCAAAGTTTTGCAGAGCAAAGAAGACACCTCCTGCGATTATCATGAATACAAGATCCAAAATACCTATGTCAAGCATAATTACTTTTTGATTTTCTACAAATTAAGATAATGTCATTTCAGCGATCTATTCTAATAGATTAGAAATAGACATTATCATAAAAATAAGATTCATTAACGAATTACTCCGCTGAACCAGTACTACTGTTGGTTTCTACAGCATTGTGGTCAATTAGCATATCTACCAAGGAGATAGTTGCATCTTCCATAGTATTCACTAGGTTATCCACTTTAGAAGTAATAAAGTTGTAGAAAATCTGAAGAATAATTGCCGTGATCAAACCAAATACGGTAGTCAATAAGGCGATCTTAATACCACCCGCTACATCAGAAGGACGGATATCACCCGCTTTCTCGATCTTATCGAAGGCCTCGATCATACCTAATACCGTACCCATAAACCCTAACATCGGTGCTAGAGCAATAAATAAAGCTAACCAAACTAAACCTTTTTCCAAAAGTCCCATTTGTACACTACCGTTAGAAACGATTGCTTTTTCTACAGCGTCGATTCCTTCATCTGTACGACGAAGACCTTCACCGAGAACCTCAGCAGTTGGCCCAGCAGTAGACTTACAAATCTCGCGTGCTCCATTGATATCTCCATTAGAGATAGAAGCTTCTAGTTTTGTTAATAGTTTTCTAGTATTGACAGTTGATAAACTCAAGGTAATAATACGCTCGATAGCTACAGCCAAACCTAAAATTAAACAAATTAATACCAGTGTCATAAATTGCCATCCACCATCAATGAAATACTTCTTGATCTGTTGATGTGCTGTCATTGTTCCTCCAGCTGTTGTTGTAGGAGCTTGAGGATTTTCGTTTGCTGCAGGAGCAGGATCTGGATCTGCTGTAGGAGCAGTTGTCGTAGAATCGTCTGCCATTACAGATGTAGTATCGTCAGGGTTTCCTTCCCCCTGTGCCCATGTCACTTGGTAAGTAGCTGTCGCCAAAAACAAAATGAAAAATAGCGAGAAAAACTTTTTCATAATGAGATAAAGATTTACTAAAAGTTTAGTTTAGAAATTTTGCAGTATCGAAATGCAGTAAGTTTGCGCTGCTTTAAGAGTAGCGGAGAGAGCGGGATTCGAACCCGCGGTACCCTTTCGAGGTACACACGCTTTCCAGGCGTGCCCGTTCGACCGCTCCGGCACCTCTCCGTTTCTTGTATTAAAAGCAAGAATTTGTGTTCTGATTAAGCCAATTTAAAAAGAACCGCACAAAAATTGCAAATAAATGTTACAAAACAAAATTTTTGAAACGTGAATATTTTAAAAAGTTGCTTTGAATTGCGTTGTTTATTTAACAGGTGGTCAAATATAACAAACGAATTGTAACTCCCAAAAGAAAATTGAAAAAGTACTATCACTTTGAACAGCTTTTTTTACTCTAGCTAACTTAAACTAAGCAAAACTACCTTCAAAAACGACAATAAAGAAAAATTGTCCAAAGTAATTCATTATCTAAAAAACTCCTTGAATAATCTTTATTGTAATTAAAATAATTAGTAAGTAGGTGGACATAATTAATTTTATAATAATTCACAAGAATTTTTGATGCTGGACGAGGCGAAAAACGTAGGG
>JAKVCT010000277.1 GCA_022448995.1 Saprospiraceae bacterium | reverse complement strand
ATTAGTAGCATTATACTTGATTAAGTACATATCAACACTATTACCACTACTAATTGTTGTTCCCCCTATGGTTAGGTCGCCAATGAATCTTCCAGCTACATAGGTATTACCACTAGCGTCTCTAGTGAGCGCAAATCCAGAGCTTTGTGCAGATCCTGTACTCTCTGCCCAAGCATCTTCCCATGAACCACAGAAAGCATTTGGATCAACATCTCCCCCCTCATACAACAAAGAAAAGTCTTGTGAGCCTCCTGTAAGATTATTCTTGTGCGTAATAGTAATGGTATATAAACCCGATGTTGGAACATCAATGTAAATCTGTTCTACATTGTCTCTAAAATTGTCCCCTGTGGTAGCCGCACTATTTGGAGAAGCAGGATTGAGTATATACGGTTGATAGATAGTACCCGAAGCATCTTCTATTCGAATGTCTAAATCATTAATCAAGGTAGGTGCAGTAGAATTTAAGGTTGCCCCCAGTGAGTTGTATTTAACATCTGTCCAACAAAGTGTTGCTCGGATAGGATCATTTCCTGAAGCAAAAAATACTTGTTGATAGGTAGTTCCTCCTTGCAGATTAGCCTCCACAAGTGTTTTACTTGGATTGCTGATAAAAGCGGCAGCTTTTGCTGTATTTAATAATCCCCAACCATAAATGTAATCAGGACCATCAGCGGTACCAGCCTCATCTGCTGTATGAATAACCAAACCCTTCAAACTCGCAGAACGCATATAAGCACCTTCTTCATTTAGGTAGTGCTGTTGCAACAATAACATTGAACCTGCGACATTGGGTCCAGACATTGAAGTTCCACTAATGGAAGCATAGTCTGAATTGTTATCTGCATAAGCAGAATAAACCCCTACACCATTACCTACTATGTCGGGTTTGATACGACCATCGTCTGTTGGTCCCCAACCACTAAAGCTACTCATATTTACATCATTGGGTACAGAATATCCACCTGAAATATCCCCTACGGCTCCAACAGTTAAAATATTCTTGGCATTTCCACCAGTAGAGATACAATCATAACCTAAAGGACCTCCATCAGCATCTCTGTTCACTGAACTCGATACCCAGTTACCATTGTTATCTAAGACATAATGTTGTCCATTGTGATTATCCCCTCTATCATTTCCTGCTGATTTTACAATCAAATAATAAGGTGCATTATAAGCAATTTCGTCCCAAGATTCTGCATCCCAATAATTGTAATAACCAAAGTTATAATCCTCAGTAGTACTTAGGGAGACATCTCCATACCAATACCATTCGTTATCATCATTATCATATCTCCAACCTGCAATGGTTCCGTAAGAGTGATTGGAAATCAATAAACCATTGGCTGCGGCATTGGTCATTTCTGAATTGTCGTTGCTCCAATCATAAGCATCTAAACTAGCTTGATAAGCCATTCCACGCGCTGCAGCAACTACACCACCTCCGATCAATGTTCCTGCTACGTGAGTTGCGTGGTTAGAATAACTTGTTGAGTTATCGGCTTGAAATGCGCGCCCACCAAACTCCTGATGACTAGTGCGTACTGCACCTCCATCCCATTCTCCAATAGTCATCCCTTGTCCTGTTAGACTCAAGCCCATAGAACCACCAGGATAAACAAGATCTGTGCTTGTTGTTTCTGCTGCATCACGATTGTAAGTTTGTTCGTAAATAGGCTTTCCGGATTTGTCTACCCCTTGAAGCTCAACGATTGTTCCATCAGAATACTCCTTTCGAGTCAACCAATTTTTTTCTTTAGCCATCTCTAAGGCTTTGGCTTTGTTTGCTTTGTATTCATTTGCAAACTTCTCGCTCAGGCGATTTAACTCTTTTGTGTTAGTATGTTTGAGAACTTCCTGCTTGGCCAATTCCTGCTTAGAGAGCTGAGCAGACAAGCTTGTTGCTAAGCCTAAGCAGCAGGCTAGTACCCATGTACTTTTCATACGTTTTCCTTTCATGTAATGTTTTGAATTTTGTAGTGGGCTCTTTAGCACAGAGCCATAGAATTAAATTAGGTTCAGGGTAAGTCAGAAAGGACTTACTAAATGTTGTTGCATTGATTGTATTGTGATCTTATTTTTCGTGACCTTATTCTTGTAGAGCACGAGAGTTTGTTTCTACATATAGGAGTTGTTCGAAAATAAGTACTACCTAAGATATTAAATATCAATAACTACTGCATTCTATCAACTTCTAGGTACTTATCTATCCATCTATAATAGATTCTTAAACAACTTTATGATTTTTTTTGAGAAAATGGCACTTTTTCTAATTAAGATTCCACATACTATAAATTTTGGGCAGCCTTTGATAATCAATAGTTTCACAAAATTCTGTTCTTAGAGAAAGCCTTGACGTAAAGCAAAATATTCGAAACTACTACTAACTGATTATCAGATTTTTACAACGTTAATACTTGATCATACAAACATACTAGATATTGGCTATCAGCTGATTGTAAAATATTTATGGGTTACAACAACATAAAAATACTCTAAAAATGACACTTTTTCTAATCATTCATATATTTAATCGAACGATTCTGAGACAGAAATTAAATCAAATCAATAATTCTTGTACTTACATGGATCTTTATACAATATCTACCCCTTGAGTTATCGTTATAATCTATAGTATTATTCACACTTTATTAACAGTTTTATTGAAAAATCAGACATATGAATAATACTTATACTTTACCTTCCATACATAGCATCTTATATCACAGAGTTGTTTAAAAATCCTCTTAATTTCTGCATTAAATCTAATTCTTAAACAACTTCTATGAGTGCTTAAAAACTGAGTTTTCTTATTCTCATTGATACTATGTTTTTTGTAAAAAACTAAAAGTCACAGAGTATTATTCAATATATCTAAAGATTAATTCTTATTTTCAGCGGCTAAGTTCCATAACTACTACAATTCAATAAAGATTATTTAAGTGTCTTTTGTATGGTAAGAAATTAGCATTTTGCTTCGCAGAGCACTTCGTGGTTTACTTCGCAGAGCACTTCGTGGTTTTTTAATTTAACAAGGCAAAGGTTCTGCCTAATACCCCTTAGGTTTGGAGGTAAAGCCGACTGTGGCGAGCTTTGCTGCCACCATAGCTATTATGGTAGGTTCTTTAACGTGGTTAGATTGAATAAAAGCAATAAATTGCCTAAAAAACTATTTGAATAAGCTTTAATAATTGATCGAATAGTCTGAAATACCGCTTCAGACAATTCTCAATATTATTTTGTTAGCTGAGATTCTATACTAGATGTCTCTAGACTTTAAACTAATATTTATGAACAAATTTATCCTCTTTCTAATCGCAAGCTGCATTTTAAGCATCAGCAGCTTGAAAGCCCAAAAACAAACAAAGAGTAATGTACTCAAATATGGTGCAAGTGGTTTGTTTGATTTAGAATTACAATTTGAGTATGAACGAGTTATCAAAGGTAACCATTCTTTTCAAGTTGAACTCATTGTTGGTATTCCTAGAAATATACCTAAGGTTTATACAGACCCTTTTGAGCAAACTGGGGAAACAAGTACTGGTGCACCAACACAACAAGCACTCTATGCCTTTAGCTTTGATCCCCAAACGACCTATCTGACTTTTGGGCTCATTCCAGAATATCGTTTTTTCCCTTTGCGCAAATATGCCCCAAGAGGCTTTTACTTGGGTCCTTATCTTAAGTTCAAATATACCTTAATTGACGGTTTTTATACCTATCGTAATGATAACGAAAAAGATATAACAGGGATTGCAAATGGTGGTGTTATTAGTGTGGGAGGAGGCTTAAATGCTGGGTACCAAATCTTTTTTGGAGAGACTATCTGTCTGGATCTAGGTGTCGGAATTGGAGCAAATTATCATATTGTGAATACAAGCTATTATACTGGTGCTCAAAATGAGACAATGGAGACCTTTCAAGGTCATGTAGTTACTGCTATTTCAGGTATTCCTGTGGCAGGACAACATTTGACTAGCCTAAACTCTACAGCTTCTTTAGTATCTGCAAAGGGCGCTTTTCCTTATGTAGATGTACGACCAACGATTTCTTTAGGGTTTGCATTCTAAATAGGGAGGTTTGCTTCGCTGTAAGATGTAATGATGAACGCGAAAAACACCAAAACATATCGAAAAAAGATCTGTAGCGAAGGGCTAAAGGCCTTCGTTACAGATCTTTTTTCGGAAGTATTATTAAAATCTAAAGCGAAGATGTTAACTACGTTGATCCTTTCAGGATTTAACTGCATTGAGCTCTTCGAGGTTAGCTCTTCGCAACTAGCTTTAAAAGCTATGACATTTTATAGTGGTTTTGCTATAATTGGTCACTTGTTAGGGAGGTTCAGCATTAAGAAAAATGCCTAGTAATCAACAAAATACTAATGTATTTTGGACAAGCTCTTATATTCCAATTTGTTGCCCCATTAAGATAGAGGTTTCCATACCATTTTTAGTATTCTGAACAATATCCTCATCTAATTTGACCTTGCCTTTTTCTACAACAACTAATACGGATGATCCTCCAAAGGTAAAATAGCCCATTTCAGCTCCTTTATCAACAGTGGCATTTGCTTGGTAAGTTTCTATGATACTTCCAACCATAGTTGCCCCCACAGGACAAAGTAAAACATCGCCCTTGTCTTTTGTAGAGAGGACAGTGTATTCTCGCTTATTTTCACAGAATATTTTTCCAAAATTCTGACTTACTGCATAAGGTGATACCGAATAATAGTGCCCTGAAATCTTATGTGCATTAGATGCATCCCCCGCATACGGAAAATGAAATCGGTGATAATCATTAGGAGCCAAACGTACCAAAATTAAAGTACCTCCCTCATATTTCTGAGCTAATTTATCATCTTTGAGGAATTCTGCCAATGTGAATGGCTGCCCCTTGACAAAGAATTGATTTAGAGCATCTATATTTTCAAAAGCTAAGATCTTACCATCTGCTGGTGATACAAAACCATCTGCTATTTTGCGAGCTTCTGGTTTTAGTGCTCGGTAAAAAAATTCATTGAAACAAGCAAAGTCATCTACCCCAAGTACAGCATCATCCATATTGATTTTATAATTCTCTACAAAAGATTTGATCTTTTTCTTAGAACTTTTTCGATTCATTAGGCGACCATAAAGACTAGATAAGAATTTTCGCTTCACAAGAAGCTCTAGGCTCAATTTACCAAAAGGATTATAATACAAAAATTTTAAGAAACCCTCTCCAGGAGGTTTTTCATAAATGATTTCATTGGTTTTGCGATCAATATATTTTATCTCTTTCATCGAAGTTATTTAAGAATTCTACTATTTCTTTTCTTTGAACTTCAAAGCTACGGAATTAATACAATATCTCAAGCCTGTTGGTGCTGGTCCATCATCAAAAACATGTCCTAAATGACCATCACAGCGATTGCAAGTCACCTCAGTTCTTACCATTCCATGGCTTACATCTCGATGTTCCCCTACATTTTCTTTTGCAAATGGAGCATAAAAGCTAGGCCATCCTGTACCAGATCTAAATTTAGTTTCTGAAGAAAACAGAGCTAAACCACAAGCAGCACAACAATAATGTCCCTCTTGTTTATTGGTTAACAGTTCTCCTGAAAACGAACGTTCTGTTCCCTTTTCTCTCAGGATATAATATTCACTATCTGTGAGTTGTTTTTTCCATTCTGCTGAAGTTTTTTCTATTTTATTTCCATCAAATTTACGTAGATCGGCTTTGACAGTACTACTTTTTTGGATGGAGCTCTCATCTAGATTAGAATTTTGAGAAGCACAGGATTGTGCTCCAAATAACAATACAATACTCAAAAGTGCTAAGGTCGATAATTTCAAAATACGATTTTGCATAAAACTAGATTTTCGATCTGGATTAAAAAATATCTTTGTTGAATTTTAGTTGAGAATTATTAGTTTATTGATCTTTCAGCAAATCAGTAAACTATTCTGTAATGATAATTCTAACCTCAATTACGAAAATTTGTTTTTGCTAGATTTTGAACTATTCTCACCTTAACTTTTCCTTATATATTTCCAAGTAAGCTTTTACTTTAGGTTTGAAATGTTCTTGAGCATAAGCTGTATAAAAGTGAATATGATTCAAAAAATTATATTGTAATTGATCCCATTCCTGATCTGTATATTCCTTATTTAATTGATATTTCCACTCCTTGCGCAAAGCATTACCTGTTTCATTAAAATTATTTACAAAACCATAAGCCATATCCGCATCCGCTAAGATTTGTTCAATTTCTGTAGTGGCTTTTCGTCCCATCCGAGTTCCATCAATTCCACTAATTGCTAGAGCTAATAATTTATCAGGAATAATACTTTTAGTACTTGCATAACCTTTTAAGAGCTCAATACCTTTATCTTCATGTATCTGATAATCGAATAAATAACCTATATCATGAAACCAAGCTGCTATTAAACTTGCTTCTTTTTCCTCCTTTGTCAAGTCACTATGTTTATTTAGGTCATCTACTACTTTGACTACACCAAGAGTGTGTGTATAATTATGATAATACAAGTGTTTTGCTGTAGAATCTTTATGCTCTTGATAAAGTGAACGTATATACTCTTGGATGTTTTTGATTAGTGTCATAATTCTTTAGTTTTAGTTATCCTATTTCTCAGAATTCGGATAACTTTAATCGCTTTTGTCAAATGAGTTTAACTAATTTTAAGATACAAATTCGAAAAACAACTGATTTTTCAGAAGAAGAATGCAATCTGTTTT
>JAKVCT010000276.1 GCA_022448995.1 Saprospiraceae bacterium | reverse complement strand
CACGAGGCTTTTTAACGAAGTGCAGCGCAAAAAGGCTGCTTGAATTAAATACAAATTAATTGTGGCTATCTACTTACAAAGTTGTTTGAAGCAAAAGTTGACTTAAAATTAGCCAAACATAACTACGAGAATATTTGGACTATAACGAAACTTTTATAGGATTCTTTATAGATCAAAGTCTAAATCATCGTCATCATCATCATCCAAACTAAAATCATCATCGTCATCATCATCATCATCCAAACTAAAATCATCGTCATCATCATCATCTAAGCTAAAATCATCGTCATCATCTAAACTAAGATCATCGTCATCATCATCATCCAAACTAAGATCATCGTCATCGTCTAAACCAAGATCTAGATCGTCATCGTCATCATCTAAGCCTAGATCATCGTCATCGTCATCACCAAAATCTAAGTCATCTAAACCTAGATCTAAATCATCATCGTCATCTAAGCCAAGATCCAAATCTAGATCGTCATCATCTAAACCTAAATCTAAATCCAAGTCGTCATCATCATCACCCAAATCTAAATCACCCAAGTCTAGATCATCATCATCTAGATCTAAATCTAAGTCGTCTAGACCAAGATCATCATCGTCTAAATCCAGATCCAAATCATCTAGATCCAAATCATCATCATCTAAATCCAAATCCAAATCATCCAAATCTAAATCATCACCCAAGTCATCTAGATCCAAATCATCTAAATCTAAATCATCATCATCGTCATCATCTGCTGCTGCACCACCGGCTGCAGCAACAGCACCAGCAGCTAGAGCAGCACCAGCACCACTTCCACCAGAAGCAGGTACAATTTCTGATTCAGACATTCTCATGATTCCTTCATTATAGACAGTATCCTCAAACCAAATCACCAAGGGATCACCCATCGAATAGCCCATACCCTCGATACGTCTGTCTGCAGCAATCATTGCTGACTCTTCTGAATCTCCTAAGAACCGTACAATTGTCATAGGAATTCCTCCTTTTTTGGGGCGAATTACATCTCCGACTTTCATAATACTTATTATCTTATTTCTATAGCCTGTCGCATTTGCACAACTCATTCATATAAGTGTATTAAATACATTGGAAGCACTACTGTACAAGATTTCCCAGCTAATGAGTGGGAGGGAGGGGAGAACCCAAAGAATCTAGTCGTACAACAACCCAAAAGACACAGACTATTATGATTTATAATTGAGTTGCTTATGAGGCAAGCTCAGGCATTGTTAATTTTTGTTAGAATAGTGTGTTTCATATTCCGTAACTTTTGGTAGCTAATTGATAACCAATATTCAGTGCTTTACAATATGTTTTTTGTAAAAATCTGATTATTAACTAGTAAGAGATATGGTTTTTATAAAAAAGCATAAAGAGTCACGGACTATGATGTGTTAAGACAACTCATCAATTCAGATGAGGGAGTTGTCTACCAGTCGTCATCGTCATCATCATCATCATCATCATCATCTCCAGCTTCTGCCACTGGTTGACCATTTTGATACATAAGGGTGACCGCCTTAAAACTTCGGCGCATGGTTTTTTTCTTACCTTTTGGAAGGTCTTGTTGCCACTCGCAAGTCATATCTCCTTTTTTGAACCCTTTGAGGAAGGCTACTTTATCGCGGCTGCTCTTACCAGTAAAGACATAGGTGATGACCATTTCTGGCCCACCAGATTTTAGAATTACAACATCTCCTACTTCTGCCATAATATTTTAGAGGTTTTCTATTAGGTTTGATAATTTCTATCAAATTAGTTACTCATCTCCCCAAATAGAGGACACGAATGCGTAATATTTCCCTAAATATAATAGATAAGCTCAAAATCTCAAAAAAAAAAGAGCAGCTGTATCTCAACAACTACTCTTTTTTTGAAATTATTAGAACTAAGCTCCTAGACGATTTAACTTATTTTTTGCGGTTCTCTACGCAAAGCTCAGTAAAATCAGAACTAGAGAATATTCAGTGATCTATTCTTAACCACCTTCAAATTATAATTCTACAATTGCTTTAGGTGCAGCAGACATAATTTCTTCATTAGCTTGATCTTTATATTTCTCAAAGTTTTTGACAAAATCATTAGCCAAGCTCTGCGCCTTAGTATCGTAAGCATCTTTATCTGCCCAAGTGTTTCTTGGGTTTAGTACCTCGTCTGGTACATTTGGACAAGTCTCAGGCATTTGTAGCCCAAAGATAGGCATAGTTTGGTAAGCTACGTCATCCAACTGACCTGTTAGTGCAGCACTAATCATTGCACGGGTATATTTTAGTGACATACGCTCACCAACACCATAAGCTCCACCAGACCAACCAGTGTTTACCAACCAAATATTAACATTATCCTTGCGCATACGTTCACCTAACATCTCTGCATATTTAGTTGGGTGTAATGGTAAGAATGGTGCACCAAAACAAGCAGAGAATGCACATTGTGGTTCATTGATACCTGCTTCAGTTCCTGCTACTTTGGCTGTGTAACCTGAAATAAAATGATACATTGCCTGACCAGCTGTAAGCTTAGAGATCGGAGGCAATACACCAAAGGCATCACAAGTCAAGAAGAAGATATTTTTAGGAATACCACCACGAGAAGGTTGTAAAGCATTATCAATATGATGAATTGGATAAGAAACACGTGTATTCTGAGTAATATCAGTACGTGCATAATCTGGTGTACGTGTACCTTCTTGGAATACAATATTTTCGAGTAAGGCACCAAATTTTACAGCTCCCCAAATCTGAGGCTCTTTCTCTGGAGATAGATCAATGGTTTTTGCATAACAACCACCCTCAAAATTGAATACACCATCATCAGCCCAACCATGTTCGTCATCACCAATCAAATTACGGTGAGGATCTGCTGATAGTGTTGTTTTTCCTGTTCCAGATAGTCCAAAGAATACCGCAGTATCACCCGCTTTTCCAACATTTGCTGAACAGTGCATAGAGAGTACTCCCTCTTGATGAGGTAATACATAATTTAAGACAGAGAAGATTCCTTTTTTGATTTCTCCTGTGTATCCTGTACCACCAATTAAGATGACTTTTTTAGTAAAATTGATAATGGCAAAGTTGTGTTGGCGAGTACCATCTACCTCTGCATTTGCCATAAAACCAGGAGCACACAAGATATTCCACTCTGGATTAGCATTTTCTAATTCCTCGCGGCTTGGACGCATAAACATGTTGTTCGCAAAAAGCGCAGACCATGGCTTCTCTGCAACCAAACGCAAGTTCAAACGGTATTTATCATTAGCGCAAGCATAAGCATCACGCACATAAACATTTTTACCTTCTAAGTAAGCAACTACTTTATTGTATAATAGATCGAATTTATCAGCATCAAAAGGTTTATTGATCACGCCCCAATCTACCGTATTTGCAGTAACTTCGTCTTTAACTACAAAACGGTCTTTAGGAGAACGACCTGTAAACTCTCCAGTTTTAATCATCAAAGCTCCTGTATCAGTCAAGACTCCTTCATCTTGCTTAATTGTGTGATCCATCAATTCTGAGACAGGTAAGTTCCAATATGCTGTTCCTAAATTTTTTAATCCCAAAGTAGCGAGATCAGCATTTGGATTTTTTACTCCTTGATTTTTCATTGCAATGTTTTTTTATGGTGTAAGTCAATTGTAAGGATTATCAACTTACAAATTTGTTTTTTGAATGATAACAATTCATTGCTTACAAGAAATAAAAGATAAACAACCTCTCATTAGGTTTGTGTGAATATAGATGGTGTTGTTTATTTTTGATCAAAAGTATTAGCAATATAAATTGTATATAATGTGTTAGAACGACTTTTGTTTTACTAATTATGATATTTATTAAATATTTAAATTCAAAGTCGTTACAGATTCAATGGTGCAAAGATAATAATAGTATGTAACTTTTTATTTTTTCTCCTTTTATAAAGCCGATATTTCGTCATGTGAGACTGTATTCACACGATGAGGATACACTTTTAGGGCTTGTTCTAGACAATCCATTGCTTTATTAAGGTCGTGTTCGTTTAATACATAAGCCAATCGAACTTCATTCTTACCCAAGCCAGCTGTGGAATAAAATCCAGTACCTGGAGCTAACATTAGGGTAGCACCCTCGTGTCTAAATTCTTCTAAAAGCCATTGACAAAAATGATCTGCATCTTGGATAGGAAGTTGTACAAAAGTATAAAAAGCGCCTTTGGGTGTAGGACAAACTACACCTTCCATAGCTGACAACCGACTGACAAGTAGCTCTCTGCGTTCATTATATTCCGTTTTTACTTCATCAAAATAGCTATCAGGTGTGTCTACCAAACCTTCTGCTAGGTATTGTGTCACAGTAGATGGGCTCAATCGAGCCTGTGCAAATTTCATTGCAGTCTGCATGAACTCAGCATTTTTACTCATCATTACACCAATTCTTGCTCCACAAGCACTGTAACGCTTAGATACAGAGTCCACCACGATAGCATGTTGTGCTAAACCCTCTAGATTGAGAACAGAGTGATGAACCGTTCCATCATAACAAAAATCACGATATACTTCATCTGCAATCAGATACAAATCATGTTTTAATACAATTTGGCGAAGTGCTTCTAGCTCCTCAGCAGAATAGAGATAACCTGTTGGATTGCTAGGATTACAGATTAGGATTGCCTTGGTTTTTTCATTGACTAATTTTTCAAATTCTTCAATGGGAGGAAGTGCAAATCCATTATCTATTTTAGCGGTAATTGGGCGGATAACTACACCTAGACTCTTTGCAAAACCATTATAGTTTGCATAGAAAGGCTCAGATACAATCAACTCGTCACCACTGTCCATACATGTCATCATCGTAAATAATAAGGCCTCTGATCCTCCATTGGTTACAATCATTTGAGAAGGGTCTACCTCAATATCTTGACGACCATAGAACTCAACTAATTTTTCTCGATAACTTTGTGTTCCTGCAGATGGACTATATGCAATTACCTCCATATCTGCTTGGCGCAATTTTTCCACACCTACGCGAGGTGTTCTAATATCAGGTTGACCAATATTGAGATGATAAATTTTTACTCCATCACGTTTAGCAGCTTCTGCAAATGGGACCAGTTTTCGGATAGGAGATGCAGGTGTGGCAATGCCACGATTAGAAACTTTAGGCATAATTCAAAAAACGTTTAGAAGCACCCCAAAGGTGCTTCAATAGAATGATTGTAAATTAATAACTCTAGTGTATGGGTTTAGCCTTGAAGAGCCAAAGGATTACAAGCTATAGTTATAATAATAATGATACAAAACAATGTACCCTTATAATAAAACTTATTCAAGTAGTTTTTGGGCGATAAATCGCTTTTTATTTAATCTAATCCTGTTAAAGAGCCCGCTCTAATAGCTACAGCTGTTAGGTAGAACCTTTGCTGTATTAAATTTGAAAAATGCTAATTTCTTACCACACAAAAAATACTTAAATAATCTTTAATGATTTAATTGTTGTAGAAGTTTTTGTATCTAGTATTGATTTTCAGTTAATTACACAAACTTCGTTAATTATCCTAACAATAAAACTATTTTCTTTTAAAAAGTTTTAGTTTTTGGCCTATTATTTTACTCTGATGGATAAATAATTTATTTATCCATCAGAGCAATGAACCCTATTTGGTTAGATCAGCGGAGGACAGATGCTACAGGTATCTTCATATTTTTGAGTCGTTGTTCTATAGATTGACGTAATTGAGTCAGGCTATCAGAAAGCTGCTTGTAGGATTCTATTATAAAATATTGTCCTTGAAACTGATCTTTGATATAAGGGGTATCCAATATCGTATCTATGTTGAATTCTAGATGATTAGCTTCTTCACTCAAACAATAAATAGATTCACCTGGAGAGGAAAGAATTCCTGCACCATAGATTTTGATTTGCCCATTTTCTCTAATGAGCCCAAATTCTACGGTATACCAATAAATTCGAGTCATCCATTCGATAACTTTTTCATTATCAATGTAGTCTAGAGCAATATAAGACAATCCACTTAGAAATTCACAGAAAAAAGGTTCGCTCAGAAGCGGAACATGTCCAAATACGTCATGAAACATATCTGGTTCTTCAATGTACTTCAATTGATCTAAACGTCGTAGCCAAGTTGTTGCTGGAAATTCCTTGCGATAAAGGTGCTCAAAGAAAGGTTTGTTGTCAATAATACCTGGTACAACATAAACCTTCCATCCTGTTAATTCTTCTAACTGTTGATTAATGTGGATAAAATTAGGAATCTCTTTTGTATTGAAATTCATGGTCTTAATCCCTTTTAGATAAGCTACAGTAGCTCTAGGGGGTAAAACTTGAGCCTGTTCGTCAAATAGCAGAGACCAGACTTTAAAATCTTCTGCGGTGTAGTTTTCATACACTTGGCGCATAATAATTGATTTGATTTTTGTGAAAGATTCAAGAACAATTGTATTAAATTTATTCAATAATTTTTTAATTGTTTTTGAACGCGAAAAAATAAGTCACAAAGTTCTGCAAAAAAACTATTTTATGCAAGAGCTTGACTATTGTTATTGATTTTTAGTCTATTACAAGGAACAAGAAAGAACTGTATTTTTTAAATTGAAAATAACTTTTGTTTGAGATTCCAATCATTTGAGTATCTTCGTAAAACTGTGCTTACAATACAGAATAGTAGTTTCATGTTTTGTAAGTAGGTGGACGTAATTAATTTTATAATAATTCACAAGATTTTTTGATGCTGAACGAGGCGAAAACCCCGAA
>JAKVCT010000275.1 GCA_022448995.1 Saprospiraceae bacterium | reverse complement strand
ACCTATAATTCTTTTGAGGCACTCAAAGATCGAATTCTTACGCTTTCCCCTGATGGACTACAATTTTTTGACCTCAATGGGAAGAAAATCGGCAACGGAAAAGCTGGTCATTTCTTTAGTCTGCGCAGTATCTCTGAGGACTTGCACATAATTGAACATTTTGACAAAACCATTGAGCTCTGGAATTCAAAAACAGGTAAGAGTACTCGACCAAAATCTGGTGATTTAGATCTTAGTTCTAAAACAATTGATGGAACGCATTACTTTTCTCATTATGACACCCTTCAACTGAAGCCCTATGTTATGATCATGGAAGCTGATAGACACAAAACTCAATCGACGAAAATTTGGAATTACGAAACTAATGAAACCCTAATACTACCTTTTTTATCACGCACTGACCTTTATTATCAAGACGAAGATAATAAAGAGTTTTGTGTAGGCTATGTACAAGAAGAAGATCAATCTTATACTTATTATATCTATGATGTTCCAAATAAAAAAGTTTTAGTTAAGATTTCTAACTTTACAGGATTTATAGGAGAATCCTTTGTCCATCCTATTGAATCAGAGGATAAAAAATTGTTTGTTTTTAATTCTGATTCACATGTTCAGCTCTACAAGCGAAATGGAGAATTGATCCGTGATTTCAAAGCAGAAGATTCATTAGCGGCTATCTGCGGTTTTGTTTCTCCTAAAGAGATTTTTTCACTCTCACAAAATGGCTTATTTCAAACTTGGAATCTGGACGGGGAGCTTCTTTCAAGCAAAACACTCAAAGATGTATATAAGGCTTCCCCTTATTGGTGGAAACAATTCGATAATATTCTTACTTATGATATGATCTTTCGTGGAGCAAAATATTTTGATCTACAAGGTAATCTTCAACTTAGCCAAGGTAAACAACGCTATGCATTTAGATATAAAGATTTGCCCAATCGGTTATTTCAAAAAAGTTCTAAAGATCTCTATCTTTCAGAATTAACGGACTTGCCCAATTGCGTTCATCAATTAAGATTACACAATGATAAAAAGGAGTTTACGACTTATGTCTACATAAGTGAAGAGGATCAACAAATCATAGATCAATATTATACGTTTAAAATGGCAGAGATCAACAAAGAGAAAGCTAGACAAGAAGAAGAAATCAATGTCTTGAGAAGTTTTGCGATTGATGGTTTTGGTATCTACAACTGGGATCGACTGATAAAACGCCCTGAGGTTATAGCACTTAAGGCTGATTTTGACTTTGGACAATCGGTTGATTATAATAATATTACCGTATTTTTAATCTGCAATGAAAATACCGTTTTTAAGTTTCCAAGTATGTCTTGGGATAAGTTTAGCTTTGATCCAAGTATGCAAAACCGTTTGATGGCAGTTTTGCCAGAGAATAAGGTCGCTTTTCTTGATGCTCAAGACTTTGAAAAGCTAGATATGGAACAACTCAAAAGAGATAAAAAGTATAAATTTAAGATGAAGATACAAGATCAGGCTATTGCCTCTATCGAAGACCTAGAGGAAATGCTGTGATAAAGCACCACCAATAAGCAAAAACAGCGCTGTCTAAAAAGATAAAATGGATTTTTAAAATCAAAATATTGTTTGGTGAAGGGCTGTACCGATAAAGAAACAAAGACCCAAATTTTATTTGGTTTCATTTTCCGAAACCTACCTTTTTAGACAGCGCTACCAATACTACTTAGGAAACTACAAGTTTTCTAGTTGTGGTCTTATGACCAGATTCAAAAATCAAGATATAAATACCAGAAGGGATTTTCCCAAACCTAAAGTAAATCGAATTCGTATTTTTTACAATCTTTTGTGAAACAATCTGACCTTTTGCATTAGTCATGGTAATCTTACCCGAAAAGCTATGTCCAAATTCAATATTGACAAAATAGCGAGCAGGAACAGGATAAAAACTCAGTTGTATTTCTTCAGAATCTACCTGAGTACTACTAGCGATAAAACTATTGATATAACAATTGGGATCAACCTTATAGGAATCACTAATCAAACTACTCAACTTAGATGAAGTATAAGAAGTAGAAGGGTTATTATTATCAAATAAAGTGGTGTCAACAACCGCAGTATCTGCTCCTAACCAATCTTGAAGAATTGTTGCATAGACAGATCTATAGTCATATTGTTTGGTTGTAATCTGATAATTATTAGCGCTAGTAGCTTCCGCCAAATCGACATTAGTTCCGATAACACCTCCATTGAGGCAAGTCCCCATCACAAACATTGGAGCCACCCCACCATGATCTGTGCCATAACTACCATTCTCCATAACCTTACGACCAAATTCAGAAAAAGTAGCTGTTAGAAACTTATCAGCCATACCCAATGCCTTGATATCATTCATAAATGCCTCTAGAGACTGAGAAAGCTCGTCTAGTAGCTCTGCATGTCTTCCGCCGGACACACCTGTAGTAGCATCAATTTGGTTACTATGCGTATCAAAACCAGAAAGCGAAACCAAAAAGACCTTAGTCATTAGTCCACCATTGACTAATCTTGCTACTGTTTTTAGCTGGTCTGCCAAGTCGAAGGAAGGGTAAACAACCGAAGAGTTAACACCACTATTAAAAGCATCAGAAATAGTTTGAGAATAAATATTAGCATTGCGTTCAACATTCATAATATAGTCGAGCATGTCACCATGATCAGTTGCAGGGATATTGGCAATGGGTGCACCTGCAATACCACTAACAACAGAATAATAACCAGCAATATCTTGACCTGAAAGATTAGTACCACTGTGCCCATGCTGATGTGTCTCATACAATAAAGAAGGTTTTTTATCCGCCAACTGTACTGCCAAAGGAGTATTGTACAGTGCTGGATTCCCTATAACACTTTGATACGATTCCTCTAAATAACGACCAACCCAACCTGAATCTATTTTATTATTAGCTGGACTACCATCTCCTCCTGTCATCCATAAGTCAGTTGACTTAAAATGAGAGCGATCTTGATTGTCATACATCACCCCTTGTATTACGGTGAGTTCACCATTATCGTATAAGTTTTTGAAACCAGTCAAAATTGGATTTAAACCCACTTGATCTGCAATGGCAAGACTACTGTCTAGATTGACGTATGCATCTGTTCCACTATCTGGTATTCGAATCGTAGGACGGAGACTGGCATATGTAGCATACTGATCTATAGGAACTATAGTATTGATTCCATCATTTCCTCCATCTAAGCGAACTAGAACTAGTATTCGTTCATTGATACCAGAACAAGACTGTAATAATAAGGGGGAAAATGCTCTTGCATTCAAATGACTTAGCGGGAAAATGGTTGATAGAGAAGCTAAACTGCTAAGCTTGAGAAAATTGCGTCTTTTCATGATACAGATAGATTAATAAGTTTGGAATTCTGGTGAGTTGACAAGAAAACTAAATAAGGCTTCTAAACGTGGGCGAATCACACTATCATCTTGTGTTGGCGAATTGAGATAATCTTGCCAAGCATCAGTCCAGTTATAAGCCATAGCACCATCTAAAAAGATATCATTCAAGAAATAAGAAAAGCGATCTGCATCAATGCTTTCTGGAAATAAATACTGAACAATATCACTGACAATCGTGTCAGGGTCATTTCGGTTGGTAAAAATGCTGCTATTTTGGAAAAACTCAACAAGATCAAGACTAGCCATAATCTGAGTATTGGAATCAGTAATCTTATTTCGACCGGCTATTAGTGATTCTAATAATTTATATCTTGAAATAATAGTTGAGGAATCAAACCAATACTTACTATAGTTAGGAGCCTGATAATACGCTGCATAACCCGCTACAGAAGGTGGATCAAATAAATCCATACCTGCGGCTTCTAAATATGCCCTGAGTACAAAAAGTCTTGAAAAGTTTTTATAATAATCCAAAGCATTTGTAACAGGATCAGGTACATTCATATCAAAAACACTGATAATATCTGTCAGTAATTGTAGAGGAGATTTAATCATCCCCCCAAGGATTTCATCTGTAGCCTCATTATCATCTGCATCATAAAAATGTTGAGATTTTAGCAACTGTTTGACCACTGGTTCTAGACGATAGTTGTTTGCCATTAGTGTTTGTGTCATTGGCTGGATAATATCCGTCTCTATTTCTGTACTAATATTAGAATGAACAAAAAATCTATAGAGTTTTCGACAAATATTCTCTGCTGTTGCTACTTGACTAAATATCATATTCAGTAAATCCATGATCTCTTGTTCCAAATCAGCTTCTACAGTGGCTCCAGTTATTGTAGTACCTTGAAAAGCACTACTAAATGTCTTATCACTGCTGTCATGTCTATTAAAATTGGAGACATAGCCTTGTGGGATACCTGTAACCGGATCAATATGAGCACGATCATTATCATTACTCAAACCTGTTAATACTTTTGCAGCTTCTACAATATCTGCTTCTGTATAATTGGTATAATTTCCTGCTCCAATCTGCGGACCTTTGCCTATTGTAAAAAGCTCTAGCAATTCTCTTGCATAGTTTTCGTTAGGAGCATTTTGGCTATTCGAGTTATTGTCCAGATACTTAAGCATCGAACAATTATAGGTAACTTTCAGAGCTAGATCTTTTACCGAATCATATGCATAAAAATCAAGCAACCGAAGGTAATCATAAAACTCAGTGGCTTTTCCCCCTAGATTAGCGGCTACTGTAAAGTTGTTATATAAAAATAAAACTAACTTATGTCGGATAGAGGTTACAGAAATTGCATTATAAAACCATGCTGCTTTAACACATTCTCTTTTTCTGCCATTGTTGGGGATTGTAGTGACAGGGATGTAAGCATTGATCCAAAAAGGATGATTACTGTCTTCAGGATCTTGTGGTTCAGGAATTGGATCAACTATCGGAACAAAAAGTAAATCTACCGCATCACTGACGGTTAAACTCGCAAAACTATCAATGTCTTGTTTGCGGTATCTAAATGCGGTTCTTCTTAGTAAATGTTTGGCATTCCGAAAGCCAAGTGTTTGGTTAAGTAATGTTATAGAGGCCATTTTAGTATTTTTTATAGCTCTAGCAAGTAAATGAACAAAGTTAGTTCAACAATGATTGTATTGACTAACTTAAGTAGGTGGACAAAAGTAATCGTAGAATAGATTTAGAATGATTTTAGTCAGATTCAAGGAGCAGAACATAGCTGTAGCGGGCTACAGCGAGGCGCTGTGAAACAAGAGATGGCTTAAAATCGGCTAAAGATAACTACGAGAGCATTTGGACTGTTACTTAAATATAAGGAATTATTAGTTTATTAATTAAGTTTTTACGAAATAAGATTAAGCTCAAACCATATTACTAAAAATAATATACTACGTAATGTGTTTTTTAGGTATTTTCAAGTACTCTATAACCTGAATAAGCAAAGAGCTAAGCTTATATTAAAATAGCCCACAAAAAAAATGAAGCCCTTGTTATTTTGGGCTTCATTTTTCATAATTCTTTTGAGACAACTCGTTTTTGTAGACGAGTCACTTTATTTTTTACGACTCCATGTCGATTTTGAGATATGCTGTTCTGAACCTATTTTTATAATCATACTCAAAACAATTTTCTCTTTTTCAAAAACCTCCACATCAAATAAAGGATCTTCTCGATTTGGTATTATTATCTTCATATCTTTAAAATCATATTTACTAGAAGTTGTTCCCAAAACCATATCAAACATTTCACTCTCAATCTTTTCCTCACTAAACATTAATACAGTAGATGTATCCATCCCATCATACGAGTTCCCATCATAAGTTGCTCCAATACATATCCATTCGCCATACAAATTATCTTTACCTAGTGTAACTTCTTCTTTATCAACAGGCTTGTCATTATCTGAACCACAGGCAGACATGAATAAAATAGTGCAAAATAATAAGCTACTTAATAAGAGTTTATTAAAGTTCATATTGATTAATGTTTAGAATATATAGATGATTAAGCTTTATTGTTGGATAATCGCGAATCCCCCAAAGCCTTTTGATTATAAAATAGACCAACTAAAGATACAAATACTTTGGTAGCTTCATAATTTATCTAAATATATTTTAGCAAACAAAATAGGTTTTGATTATAACTACAAAAGCATAAAAAAAGCCCGTCCAAAATCACTATGGACGAGCTCTTAGAGTTATTAAATATGAATATGCAAACTTAAGTAATTAATTAAAATTAAATAAGTAATCATATAATTTTTTAAAACTTTAAACGCATTTGTAATTTTATCTCCGATCTATTTGATCCATTAATCTGTGCCAAACCAGAACTAATCACATCACGATCCGCAAAATGAGTTTGGGCAAAACGTACCCAAAAGCTTAACAAGCGGCTTGGTTTGTAGCTCAGATTTAAATAATATCGGATTCCTCTTCCGTAATAAGGAGGAACTGAGAATGCATACAATACATCATTCTCATAAGCATAAATTCGCGTATCATAATCATCAGTATCAAAAACTGCAAAACGCAGTTGAGCAGTCATTGGTAACTTTCTTGGCATGAATACCAAATCCTGATAAGCCATAAATCCACGGCTCAATTCATCATCCTTGTACCAAGAAAACTCTACACGACTTCTCAACTCAAAAGATCTACTCACACGATAGCGTAAGTGCAAACGCCAATTTTGGCGTTTTTTAGCAATAATTTCATCAATTTTACCCGTATTTCCGGACAGATTAGAACCTTTTTCTTCGAATCGAAACTGCGTATACATACTCAATTTATAGTTTGGATTATAATCCAATTTGAATAAGT
>JAKVCT010000274.1 GCA_022448995.1 Saprospiraceae bacterium | reverse complement strand
ATGAAAGAGAACCTGGGGTCTATTATGGAAACAGCATGTTTCGCTATGATAATAAGGATAGATATAAGGGATATATCTTAGCTGAACGAAAAGATAAACAAGGAAAATTATGGTATTTTGTTGCAATAGAGCCAAGCCAACAGATCAATACCATTTTTGGGTTTGGAGTTGACAATAAGGAAGAATTACCTCTAAATTACTATTTAGGATGGTTAGATAGTGAGTTTAAAAGTAATCCAATAAAAGCATATCTTTCGACTGTAAATTGTGATGTAGAACTTGACCCTAAGGACCATTTTATACGTCTTACAGATCCCAAATCGAAAGAGGTAATCTTAGATGCATTTGTAGAATTACCCAATTCTACCTGTGAGGAATTTGATGTTAGGAGTAGGGGATTTAGAAGTACGTTTATTGATTATGTAGATCTGGACTTTGACGGACAAAAGGAATTGAAGTTTTTTAAACAGATGGGTGATGTTGGAGGCGAATATGATGTGTACAAAAAGCAGGGTAACAAATTTATCTTGGATACATTTTTAACAGATCTTCATACGCACTACATAGATCTAAAGTATGATCACGATAAGCAAATTGTTACAGGATTTCAGAAAAGTGGATGCTGTCATCATTACTATTATACCTACCAAAAAATTAATAATCAATTCAAAAAAATAAAATATACCCATGCTCATTATTTAGTACACCATTTACTATATATATACGAAACTGAAATGTGGGATGGCTCAACATATAATACAATCATAGAAGGAGAAATAAATGAAATACCTGAAGTTCATTATACCTTTAATCTTGAGGAAAATAATCAACAAGTTTTATTGTTTGCTGCTGAAGGATACCTGTATTATGTATTAATGAAAGATGAAAAAAAGACTGAATTTATCTATCCGGTAATGGATGAAGATAGGAATATGAAATTTATCTATAATAAAACAAAAGGGACTCTAGAATTCAAGAATACTTATGCCAAATACACGATATACGAAAACAAACAAGGTAAGGTAGGGATTAAAGTCGATATTAATGGCAAACAAAAAGTATTGAAGGGAAAGATAGACTCTGTTAATGGAAATTTAGAGAATTTTTTTAATGGATTTAATGAACTAGATTTAATAAATCTAAGCATAAAAGAATAATATAAGTCTTCGTGATTTTCCGGCTTTTATACTTTACAGGCAAAAGCCGGAAAACTACAAAGTGCTCAATAAAACTAATGCTCTAATAGTTAACCAGCCTAATCACAGCACTGCGATTCCCTGATTCAGCACTTAATATATATACCCCTTTAGGAGCATTAAAATCAAAGCTTGTCACCTGATTACCTTGACAAAGCATAGCGTAAACGACTCTTCCATTGATATCACAAATGGTAACGTTGGCAGCCTCTTCCCACTGTGTTAAATCGACAGACAGTTTACCATTCATTGGATTGGGAAAAACAGCTATTTTAGATTCAGGGAGTGTCACTAAGTCTGATATTGTTGATGTAAGCCTGAGTTTCAGACCAACTGGTCGGTGATCTGAGATGTAATAATCATAACTTCCGAATCCACCTGTCATAAACGCATCAATTTTGATTGTCTCAACAGTAGAACCTGGATTATTAAAATCACTAAATAGCTCATTCGTGATCAGAATATGATCCAAATGAGAGGGCCAGCCAGGAAAAGACCAGTTGGAAGACGGACCATTAGCAATGGTATTATCTGCAAATAAGTAATTGGCAGGATCGCTTAAGAAGAACTCAAATACATTGTTGGGAGACGGATCTGTTATGAGATCGTTCAAATCTCCCAATAGAATGACAGGAGAAGAAGCAAAATTGAAATCAATATACTGTTCAAGAAAAAAACTAGCTTGATAACGTCTGAATTCTTCATCAGAAGAGTTTCCATTGTCCAAAAAACCATCCCCACAGCATTTCAAATGGTTGTTGATCACAACAAAATCTTTTCCCATGAATGTAAGCTCCACAACCAAAGGTGATCTCGGAAAGACATTCCAATAAGATGAAGTATGATAGATCTTATAAAGAGAACGGATGTTTACTGTACTTTTCTTATACACATATGCAAGTCCCCCAAACCAGCCATCATCTATAATAAGCTCATAATCTGCAAGATTATTAATCATCTGTCGACAGATAGCTGTATCCTCAATTTCTTGCAAGCCAATCAAGTCTGCATCAAGTGATTCTATAATTTTACTCACAGAATCCGCAGTGATAGATCCAATCTTAGGAAACTGTTCAATATTCCAAGTCACAACATCAAAAGTTGAATCTGTACCAAATGAAATATCACCAAGACTTTGGCTATAAATAGATCCACTAAACGATAAGAGTATACCTAATAGCATACTGATGTATAATTTACTCAAGTTCTGTTGTTTTTGCTAAGTACTCTATAAGCTAAATAAGGGATAATTTTTATAGAATTCTTTGATAGATTTCAGGCAAGCAAAAATCTTCAAAAATCACATTAAAAATGGTTTAAATACCTACATTATAGAGTATAATGTTGTTAAAAAATTATCTTAATTTCTACATTAAATCTAATTCTTAAACAACTTCAGTGATAAAAAATCGATTGAAAGTATTTGGAAGTTTACGGTACAGAGTACTTAATCCAAATTTTGCCTATGGATTGGTATTAGCTAGAGAGTTAAAGATAAATAAAACTAGCACAAAATCATAAAGTACTTCCTGATCTCCTTCACAAGGGACTGCAACTTAGTGTTTTCTAGAGAATTAGTCCATTAAGTTAATGGATATAATAATTATAAGTTCTGAATACCTTTGTTAATTCAAGCCTATTCTTAGAGACATTCCCAAGCCGTAAGGACGCAGACTTAAGTTATTTTCAGTCCAAAATTTATTTAATTTCTTAGCATTGCGTTTGTGTACAAAATACGCTACAAAATCATAAGTTAGTAAATAGGCCCCTTGTACAATGATGGAAGTTCCAAAGCCCTGCCAACGTGCTTTAAGTCTATCCGTTGTAGCATTGCGTCCAACCTCTCGCATCAAAAAGCCTGCTGTAATATATGATAAATCCAATACTCCGTTTACTAAATAAACAGTCTGAATCTGTTGTGCTTTCTTATACGATTTTTCAAAGTTAAAGCTAGTAGGATCTTCCTTTTCATTCATAATCAACCCCGGTACGGCTAGCCCTAGATTTACAATATTCCAGTAGATATTCATTTCGTGAAAACGTTTGACTGTTTCATCCTTTGCCGTAAAAACACCAACTGTACCAGAAATAATATTAGCACCAGCCCAAGTCGTAAGAGAGATCATTCCATTTCGTGTATGTACTTTTCGTTTTTGGTTGATTTCTTCTAAAGTCTGTGCTTGTATAGAAAAAGAAAATAGACAGAAGAAGCTAAGTTGTAAGATAAATTTCATGTTTCTATTTTTTTATGAAGTTGTTAAAAATCATCTAAATTTTTGCATTAAATCTAATTCTTGAACAACTTCTATGTGTGAATACTGTATATTTATGGATCAATCGTAATAATTAGATAGTCTAAGGCATTTTAGGTGCTTGTCTAAAAGAAAAAATCGCATTCATATTAATAAACATCCTCATATCAAATAAACTCTTAATTCTTTGGGTGAATACTAAAGTATTCAAAGAAGCTAAGCATCTATAGACTACACGATAGAGATAAGAATCAAAAAAGCATGGAAAAGTTTTCAAAACTACAAAAATGGCGACTGATTTTAGGGAAAGAAGCCGATCAAGAAGATCCAGTTGCCCTCAATCAGCAAGGACAAGGAATGGACGAAAGTTTGAATGAACTCTATGAGAACGCTAACTCTAGAGGAGGATTAGGAGGTTCTTCACCCAAGGTAAACCGTTGGTTGGGAGACATCCGTAAGTATTTTCCTTCCTCTGTGGTTCAGGTGCTCCAAAAAGATGCTTTAGATCGTTTGGGGATTGAGAAAATGCTGCTAGAACCAGAAGTCTTGGAGATGATTGATATGGATGTCAATTTGGTTGCTACGCTTCTTTCGCTCAATAAGGTCATGCCTAATCAAACCAAAACGACAGCCAAGGAGGTTGTTCGTAAAATGGTAGAAAAATTGCGCAAACAATTAGAAAATCCAATGCGTGAAGCTATTCGAGGTGCCTTGAGCAAAGCTGTTCGCAATAGACGTCCAAAATATAACGAAATTGATTGGACAAAAACTATTCGCCTGAATCTAAAACACTATCAACCTGATTATAAAACCATTATACCTAGAAATCTAATTGGGGCAGGTCGCAAAGGGCAAGCCCTTCGAGACATTATTCTCTGTGTGGATCAGAGTGGATCTATGGGAAGTTCTGTGGTATATTCTAGCATTTTTGGGGCAGTTTTGGCATCCTTGCCTGCTGTGCGTACACATATGGTTGTCTTTGATACAGCGGTTGCTGATTTAACAAAAGAATTGAATGATCCTGTAGACTTGCTCTTTGGGACACAACTTGGTGGAGGTACGGATATCAATAAAGCTTTGAGCTACACTTCTAAATTAGTTCAAAAACCTGAAGATACGATCTTGGTACTTATCACCGATTTGTATGAAGGTGGCAATGAGCAAGAAATGTTACAGAAAGCTCAACAACTCAAGCAATCAGGAATTAATTTTATTACCTTATTAGCATTGAATGATGAAGGTGCACCTATTTATGATCGTTCGGTAGCTGCCCGCTTGGGGCAATTGGGGATTCCTGTTTTTGCTTGTACGCCTGATTTATTTCCCGATATGATGGCTACTGCGATTAAGAAAGAAAGCTTGTCGCAATGGATGACGAAAAATAATGTACCCTCAAGGTAATTTTCTTAGTACTTGTTGTCCTATATTCACATAGGGACTTTTGCTTCGCTTATTCCTTCAAGGTTTAGTATCAGCTAAACAAAAGATCTAGGATTTCTTTAGGGAGGTTTGCTTCGCAGAGAACTTCGTGGTTCAGTATTAAGCATATTTTCTCCCTCACCTTTTACCATTGCTGTTGTGCGAAGTAAAGTTAAACTAATTAGAATTAAGTAGGTGGACATAATTAATTGTAGAATAATTCACAAGAATTAACTTCGTTGAGCCTTTCGGGGTTAAATACAAATTAATTGTGGCTATCTACTTATATGAACATCAATAGTATATTTTGATTATTTGCTATAATGAAAACATTGTTCAAAATAAAAAAACATATAAAGCACTTTTAACAAAACAATAACCTGTTTTGTGCCTTTCAAAAAGTGTTTTAACTTCATTGCGCGAAACAGTTTTTCTTTGGCCGAAGCCACTTTTTCGGCTGGGACAATGCGCTGGTAAGCGGCGGTAAACAAGCTGGGGAAATCCATCAGTAATTGGCCTCCTTGGGAGGACTGCAGTTCAGCACAAGTAGGACTTTTTTCCGATATCCGACGTTAAACTATAATCAGCAAAAGAAGAATCAGGAAGGTTGAGCAATACTACCGTCGCTGCAATAATAGGTTGCCCTTCTATATCGACAACTTCTCTGGCTACTTTATAATTTTTTTGCGCCTGTGTTTGGTTTGAGCACAGTAATACTAGTAGTCCGAATAGCACTAATAAGCGAGTCATAATGAGTGTTATTTGTTGAGTATTGAGAAATCAGGTTTGGGTTCTAACCTTAATGATAAAAGCAAAAAATAGTTACAGCCGTCTGTCATAATTTTTTTTATTTTTTAACTCTCTCGTTATCAATGCCTTATCACAACCGCATCATATTTCTCTTTAGCATCCTTGTAACCTCCAAAGAAAAATGCATTAAGAAGAATAATTAAACAGTCTACAAATGCCCATCATTCTACTTCTCTTCTGCTCTTTTTATTTTTCTAATTTGGCTCATGCTCAAAGCATGCAACCTTCTCCCAAAATTGGTATCCAAATCCCTGCTCAGGTTTCGCCTCATACGCCATTCAAAGCATTGCTAAGACATCGTGCTATTGATACGATTTATTACAAAATATATCACCATGTGACATACCAAGAATTATCAGAACATTTTTGGCAAAAGGACAGCATTTTTCATCAAAAAGCTCCTGTTTTCACATCCGAAAAAATTGCCTTAGAAAGCACTAGGAATGACTATAAATTTACAGAAATCACCTTACCTCCATTGGCTGAATCCTCTAGTTATGCGATTGATATTTACTACAGAAATTCTCTTGGTAAAGAAAGCATAGAATCTGTTAGTTTTTATGTCAATCCATTAGAAATTTTGTATTACAACAGCTTGGATAGCATCCATTTTTATGTTGTAGAAAGACAATCAGGAAAAGCTTATAACAATTGGCAACTATTAGGCGGTATCAACAATCAGCAACAGCCCCAAAATAGATCTATTTCTAAATGGCAAAAAATAGGAAAGTTAGACAAAAATGGCTTCTACAGTATGGCGCACAAAGATTTCTATACTAAAGTGAAAGCGCCAAAATCTTACCGAAATATCTATGGTATTCCTCAAGACTTTAGGTATGAGCTTCTTTTTTCGGATTTGGCTATTCAAGATAAGCAAGGTACACGTTTTATTTACGGCAAAAAGCTATTGCCTCTAGTCAATAGTTTTCATGAAAGATATCGGAATTTGCAAAAACAAAAACAACAACTTTTTCAAGACAATAAGGTACATTTTTTTTTGGACAAAGAAGTTTACACCACAAATAATACTCTAATCCATGTTAGGGGCTTTGTTGTGGATAAAGATGGCAAAAATTTGTGCTATAAATATGCAACAAAAAAAGAAGCCCCCCCTGCTCTCGTAGCAACTTTAGGTATTTATAATGAACAAGGCGAATATATGTCGGGAGGCGATTTCAAT
>JAKVCT010000273.1 GCA_022448995.1 Saprospiraceae bacterium | reverse complement strand
CAAAAATCAAAACAAATTTATTTCTGTTGATTTTAGTTATACCAAAATTTTAAATCTACCCTGCTTTTTAAGCTTTTAAGGCATATAATTTCCACTTTTTGAATCCATTTTGAATGGAAGAATTAGAGTTGAACCTTCTCTGTTTGATATTATCCATATCAATAAACAAGATGTTGTAGTTAAAGGAAGTAATGTTGAATTTCTTTTGGGAGTGGGAGCAAAAGGGGAGTTCATAGATGATAATGATATGTTGATTAGTGTGAATGGTCAACGATTACAAATAAATAATGGTACTGCATTATATACTGCGGTAGCATCTGCTCAGGGACTAAAAACACTGAAGGGAAAACTAAATGTTACAAATCCATTGACAGGGAAAGTATTTACTGCTGCAGGGGAATTTAAATATTATGTTCAATTAGGAAATTTGCAAATTAGAACAGAAGGTGAATCTCGATTAGAGAATGCTCACTTTGATACAGAAACTGCTATTAAGAAACTAGAGTTGATTAGTACTAAACATTATGCTTTACTAACTAAATTGAAAACGGTTTTGATACCACAGAGGAGTTCTTTGGCACAAGCCAAGAAGTTTATTGATTTAGAGATTGGAATGTTAAGGAGTGAAATAACAAGTTTGGAAGAAAAGAATTTTGAAACTAAGGAGCAGTTTTTAGCGGCATTATTACCCATACAGTCCAAGTGCAAGGATTTATCAGATAAGCTAAAAGCAAAAGAAGATGAACAGGGAAGATCATTGTTTATTGACAATTTTGTTGATGGTATACATTATTTAGGAATTGGCAAGGGAAGAGGATACACTAGTGTATTTGGGGATAAAACGATGAACAAGGGCTATAAATTATTTTTAGCTAATATAAAAAATGAGCTAGAACAGATCGCTACTCATTATGCTATCCGATTGTGTAGGTTAGCTATTGGTAGAGGACAGGTTTATGATGAGTTTGCTGTACAGGCATCAAGTTCAAGTCCTGTTAAGGTTATGAAGGGGGAGCGTTATGAGACTCGATTTGGAGCTGCATTATATTTTACTCAGATAAATCCTAAAGATATAGCTTGCAAAGTCAATGGAAATGAATGTAAAATTAAAGATGTAGGGACTGCCACATATAGTTTGAGTACAAAGGAAGAAGGGACTCAGATCTTTTTGGTAGAAATGGAATTGAAAAATCCATTAACAGGAGAAAAAGAAGGAACTAAAGCAATATTCAAAACAGAAGTCGTAGGTACAGGACGTTAACACAGTTAATTCTGTTTGATATAAATAGGAAGATACTTCAAAGTATATATAATCTTGAGCAAACCTTATTTAGTTAACAAAACGTTATTATAAGTATGGCATTAATAAAGACAGTAAGAGGATTCACCCCTCAATTTGGCAAAGATTGTTTTTTTGCAGAAAATGCAACCTTAATTGGTGATCTAATTACAGGTGATCAGTGTAGTTTTTGGTTTCAGTCGATAGTAAGAGGTGATGTGAATTCTATTCGTCTGGGTAACAAAGTAAACGTCCAAGATGGTGCAGTAATTCATTGTACTTATGAAAAAGCGGCCACAGAAATAGGAAATAATGTATCTATCGGACATAGAGCAATTGTGCATGGATGTACGATTCATGATAATGTATTGATTGGAATGGGAGCTATGGTAATGGATCATGCAGTAGTGGAGTCTAATTGTTTGGTGGCTGCTGGGGCAGTAGTTTTGGAACGCGCACATTTAGAAAGTGGTTGGATTTATGCAGGAGTGCCTGCAAAACCAGTCAAAAAAATGAGCGCTGAACAGTTCAAAGGTTCTGTCAAACGTATTGCCAATGCCTATACCATGTATTCTAGCTGGTATAAATAAATCTCTTTAGCTAAAAATGTCGTATATTTGGTATAAACCAAATCTATTTTTTATAAAAATTGTTTAGAACGACTGATTAACTGTTATACAAGTTATTAAAAGCCAATGATAGTAGTTGTTTCTGTAGCTTTGTTATAAAGCTTTAAAGAAGCTTTTTGTTGACTTTCAGTCACTTATCTATAAGTTTGTTGTTTGTTCTTAAACAATTCTATAATCTCAATTTGTATAATTTAAATAATGTAGTTTCTTATGAAAAAAATCTTATTCTTGGCCATGATACTAGGTGTTGCTTTTGCTTCTTGTAAAAAAGATCCAGTTATAGATCCAGAACCAGAACCAGAACCCGTTGTTACAGCTACTTTTTCTTTATCTGCTGAGACTGTTTCTGGCTCAGGTAGTGCTACTGATAATGAAATTATTACTGCGGTTTCATTTACTAATAATTCTACTATTGATGGGGCTTCTGAATATGTATGGGAAATAGATGATACTACTTTACCTACAGGATGGCAAGCTTCTATTTGTGATAATGTACAATGTTGGTCACCTGATAGAACAGATAATACAATATCTGTAAATAAAGATGATTCATTTGATTTGAAAGTACATTTCTATCCAAATAATATTGATGGTTCAGGTACAGTGAATGTAAAGGTTTATGCAACTTCTGATAGTGCAGGTACTGCTAAAACCATAGTATATACTGCTTCAACAGGTAAATAATAAGCATTCACGCAGATAGTAAGTAATAATTCTTGATATCTTAGTGTTTAGTCAAGTAAGTGGGTACTTCGTGCTCTTAATTGAGAACGTTATATTATTAGATTGTATCCAATTCATATAATCCCTTTTGGTGCTTTTAGTGCCGAAAGGGATTATTTTATTTACCTAGGGAGATTAGCTTTGCAGAGCCCTTAGGGGTTCAGTATTATGGATGTTTCTTCTCTCACCTTTTACATTGCTGCAAAAGGTGACCAAAAAACCCCGAAGGGCTCTACGAAGCAAATTTCTTTTTAAAACATTATTGTAACTATTTGATTATCAGGTGTTTTGCTTAATACTGAAACAGCCTGCCTATAATTGAGAGGTTCTTTGTTGCTATATTAGGTCCTCTCTTGCTTCATGAACGAACCTCTTGGCATAATCTTCACAAAATAAGAAAGGGCTATCTTGATAGCTCAAGATAACCCCCTATTCTATCGGGTTTTTTGTTCTGTAAGGTTTTGGAATTATTATATGCTCATTATAGCTATAGATTAGTTTAATGGAATAATATATATGTGTATTTATTTAAATATATAATTCTAACTTAGATTTTGAAGGAAATGTAGCTCTTAGTTTTGAAAAGTTATCACAGCTATAGATTAGTTTAATGGAATAATATATATGTGTATTGGTTTAAATATGTAATTCTAACTTAGATTTTGAAGGAAATGTAGCTCTTAGCTTTGAAAAGTTATCACAGCTATAAAAGTAGTTTAATGGAATTGGGTTTTTATGTTTATTTATAATAGAGCCTATTAGGAGGATAAATTTATCTATAATAAGCTCTACTTATCGAAACGGTAATTCTAATAGGAAAAATTATAATCTATTATATTTGTTTGTTTAGGTATGACTCATTGTCTAAATTTATAGGTGATCAGACAAATAAACTGTCTTACCACACATACTTGATTCTACCTTAAAAATAAGATCATCTTTTACCCCTTTTGGTGCAGTATAAATTTTACGTCCAACTTCGCATTCAATAGAAGTACTATTTCCTTTGTATAGTGTCACTACTCCACTACCTGTATGAATACGATACTCTTGGTCAGTATCATTCTTCAACTTGAAGTGACCATCTTTTAATTGTTCGGTTTTTGATGTTAAGCTGGTGTCATTAGGGGTAGTTGGTGTATTAAATGCAAAGCAAAAGCCTGCTAAGAATACACATAAGATCAGTAACTGTTTCATTTATAAATTATTGTGTGTTAAAAAATGTATAGCAAATATACTTTAAGCTTAGTTGATGGGCAAGTACCAATTCACGAATCGACCGTTTGAGTTCACGAATCAATACTTTCAGTATACATTGATTATTTAAGAATAATAAGATATTTTATGTTTATTGAAAAATAAGTGTATGATGCTTTTATTTTTTTACCTGATGTTAGTCAATTCCCCTTATTGACTTTTAAATTTTTAAAAATTAAATGCTTAATTTGTGGAAGAATGAAAGCTAAGTAACCTTGGTGGAGACTTCACATAAATATCCTAGAGACAAGAGGTACTTCTACCAAACCCATATTTTCTAACCATATCCACTAATGAGGATCGTAGAATGAAGCGTCAAACATTGATTAATCTGTTAGCGATTGTCATTATTAAATAGTATCCACTAGATGGCAAATATTTCTCCTTTTCGTGCAGCACTACCTGATTTGACTGATATCATATCCTTTGATGACTTTTTCAGCTCAGCAAAACGAAAATTTCCATTGTATGTGAGGGATGGTATTTATGAACGTTCTCCTAATCCTGCTTTTTATATTTACCGAATCAAGCGACCTCACCGAAGTCACACAGGAATTATTGCCTGTGCTCAAGTGGAGGATTATATAAATGGTAAGATCAAAAAGCATGAGCATACACTTAAGGCAAAGGAAGAAAAAATGTTGAGTTTATTTGATGAGCGACAAGCGCTTATCAAACCGATCTTATTAACATATCCCAATGCTTTATTGATCGACGCTTTTATCAATCGTTGGACCGTTTCTCGTCGAGCCTCTTTTTCTATTCCCTTTCAAGACGAAGAACACCTTTTTTGGCAAATAGAGGAAGATGTAGCTGTAGAGCATATTCAATCTATGTTTGCTAATTGTGTAGAGAAAGCATATATCTGTGATGGTCACCATAGGGCTAAAACAGCAGAGAACTTGTATAGGCTGCATCCAATTGAAAATGAAGGTGAAGGCTTAGAAAGTCAGCAAGAATTTGGACGGATGCTTGCCGCGTATTTTCCAATCAGTGAAATAGAAGTCTACAATTATAACAGAAGTCTACTTTCCTTAAAAGGTCTAAGTACAGAAGAGTTTGTTCGTCAACTGAGCACTATTTTTGAAATAGAAGTCTCTGCTTTTCCTGTACAACCTGCCAGAAAACAACATATGGGGCTGTATATAGAAGGAAATTGGTATAACCTAAAGATAAAGGAGAAACTATGCACTAAGTTGGCAGCAATGAGTCTAACAAAACGTCTAGATGTACATGTCTTGAATGAATATGTTTTTAAGGGGATACTGGGGATCAAAGATGTCCGAGCAGAAGCAGATATTAAGTATATAGAAGGACCTAAAGGTACGTTTTCTTTGGAGCGGAAGGTGAGAGAACAGAAGGCTATTGCAGCATTTAATCTATATCCTGTAGCATTAGAAGATTTAATTCAGATCTCAGACGAACAAGGAACTATGCCTCCTAAATCTACTTGGATTGAGCCTAGAATGCGAAATGGACTAATTGCACAGGTACACAGCGAAAAATTCTAAGATTCTTATTTTTTGAAGGTAACTGTTCGTTATATCTTCTATTTTTTACTGGGATAGTTTGTAACTCAATCGCTAGTGGAACAAAGTCACAAACCATTAGTCTCAATAAACCCACCAATAGTATATCTATGAAATTTGGAACCAAGGTAATTCATGCAGGAGTCAAACCAGACCCAAGTACAGGAGCTATCATGACGCCGATCTATCAAACCTCTACCTATGCACAAGAATCTCCTGGAAAGCATAAGGGGTTTGAGTATGCTCGTACCAAAAATCCTACACGTTCTGTTTTAGAAGCGAATTTAGCTGCTCTAGAAAACGGAGCAGCAGCAGTTTGTTTTGGGAGTGGTTTAGCTGCTATGAATGCTATTTTACAAACTCTAAAACCTGGTGATGAGATTATTGCTTCCAATGATTTATATGGTGGTAGTTATCGTTTAGCAACGAGGATTTTTGGTACTTGGGGACTAGTTTCTCATTTTGTCAGCATGGCTAACCCCAAAGATATCGAGGCAAAAATTAACGATAAAACAAAGTTAATTTGGATAGAAACTCCAACAAATCCAATGTTGAGTATTATTGATATTGAGGCAGTTTGTACAATTGCACAACAACACAAGATAACTACTTGTGTAGATAATACTTTTGCTTCGCCCTATTTACAAAATCCTATTGATCTAGGGGCGGATATGGTATTACATTCTGCTACTAAATATTTGAATGGGCACTCTGATGTAGTTCATGGAGCAGTGATTACTAAAGATCAAGCAATGGCAGATCAGTTATACTTTATTCAGAATGCTGCGGGGGCTATTCCTGGGCCTCAAGACTGCTTTTTGGTTTTGAGAGGAATTAAAACTTTACATTTGAGAGTTAGACAGGCTTGTGAAAATGCAGCGCAAATTGCGGATTTTTTGAAGGAACACCCTGCGGTAGACAAGGTTTATTATCCTGGTCTTCCATCGCATCCTGGGCATGAGATTGCTAAAAAGCAAATGCGTTACTTTGGTGGTATGGTTTCTTTTAGTTTGAAGAATGATACTTTTGAAGCTGCTGCAAACGTATTGGCAAAGACACATTTTTTTACTTGTGCAGAATCTCTAGGTGGTGTAGAATCATTGATTGGCCATCCTGCAAGTATGACACATGCTTCTATTCCAAAAGCACAACGTCTAGAAGTTGGCTTGACTGACTCTTTGATTCGCTTGAGTGTAGGGATTGAGGATATTGATGATCTACTAGAAGATTTGAAAAAGGCGTTAGGATAAGTAGGAAGGTTTGCTTCGTAGAGCACTTCGTGGTTCAGTATTAAGCAAAATAAATGACAATCAAATACTTAGGGAGGTTCAGTATTATGGATGTTTCTTCTCTCACCTTTTGCCATTGCTGCAAAAGCTGACCAAAAGATCTAGGACTCCCTTATTTTATAATTGGTCACTTGTTAATTCTCAAGAATTAACAAATAGCTCAATTCA
>JAKVCT010000272.1 GCA_022448995.1 Saprospiraceae bacterium | reverse complement strand
CTTCCATTGTAAGAGAAGTTACCTGTTTGTGTACCATTGATCGTGAAGGTTACTCCACTCTTAGTTGGTACATTGGTAATATTAGCAGTCAGTGTTGTCGTTTGAGTAGGCGACTGATATGGATTGGTATTCGGTTGCGTAATTGTAACAACTGGTGGATTTAGAATAGGCTCATAAACAATAATTGTTGATTTAGTATCTGAACCATCCGCGTTAGTACCTGTAACTGTAAATACATTAGTACCTGGGTTTAAGCTTATACCAGAAGCTACCAAGGTACTTCCATTGTAAGAGAAGTTACCTGTTTGTGTACCATTGATCGTGAAGGTTACTCCACTCTTAGTTGGTACATTGGTGATGTTAGCTGTTAAGGTTGTTGTTGCTGTCTGTACAGTATATGGACTTGTATTCGGTTGTGTAATTGTAACAACTGGTGGATTTTTGACAACTACAGGGTTATATACAATCACTGTAGATTTAGTATCAGAGCCATCCGCATTAGTACCCGTAACTGTAAATACATTATTTCCTTGGCTCAGGGTAATACCCGAAGCTACCAAGGTGTTTCCATTGTAAGAGAAGTTACTTGTCTGTGTACCATTGATAGTAAAAGTTACTCCACTCTTAGTTGGTACATTGGTAATATTAGCGCGAATTGTTGTAGTTGCAGTCGGAGAAGTATACGGATTGCTATTCGGCTGTGTAATTGTAACAACTGGTGGGTTTTTGATAACTACAGGGGTATATATGATCACTGTAGATTTAGTATCAGAACCATCCGCATTAGTACCTTTGATTGTAAATGTATTACTACCCTGATTCAAGGTAATCCCTGATGCTACAAAGCTTCCATTGCTGTAAGAGAAGTTATTCGTATTGTTACCATTGATCGTAAACGTTACTCCATTCTTGTTAGGAACATTAGTAATTGTTGCAGTAACTACTGTAGTTTTAGAAGGTGAGTTATAAGGATTTATGGTAGGATTTGTAATAGTTACTGTTGGTGGATTTTTAATAATCTCAGCAGGTTTGTAACGAATTACAAAACTTTCTATATCTGATCCACATTCATTCTTTGCAGAAATAGAGATTGTATTGCTTCCTTGGCTCAAGTTTACTTGAGCTGTCAACGTAGTTCCGTCAAAGGTGAAGTTAGGAACAGGAGTTCCACTAATGTTAACTGTAATATCTTGTGAACGAGCTACATACTGTAAATTAGCAGAAATCGTAGTTGTTGCTGTACTTAGTGTGGGTGAACCTCTTGGATTCGTAATATTGATAATAGGAGCATCACACTTAATCTCTTGGTAATTGATTACAGTTTCATCACTTGCACGACCATCTTTATTCGAACCTGTTACAATTAAGGTATTACTTCCTTGTTGAAGTGTTACTGTTGCTTGAAAAACATCCGTATTAGGATTGTAGCTAAAATTTCGTGTAGGTGTACCATTGATAGTAAATAAGACGCTATTCTTATCTGTAACATTTTGTACAGTTGCCATTACAGTAGTTGTTGATGTTGCAACTGTTGTACCTGAGCTAGAAGGTTGAGTAAACTCAACTACTGGTGGAAGGCTGATGATAACAGGTTCAGGTTCAGGTTTTTCTGTTGCTCCTTGAACCCTCCAGCTAAAGAATAATCCCCCATAATGATGGATATCTGTTTTGATTCCTTTTGGTTGGGCAATTTCTACTCCTTCAAAGTCATCTCTTAGGGTGAATGTAGCACGGTGACCAATTCCCAAAGCAAGACGTGGTGTAAACCAGTAACCGAGTTCCCATCCGACAGAAGGCATAAAACCTGCTGACCACTTATCATCTCCTGCAGAAAAAGTTTCGTAAGTATCATCACTACCTGCCCAAATATCAAACTTAGCGTCGCTCTCTGATAAATTAGGATCTAAACCTTCATATAAGCTATTATAGGTAGTTGCTGTACCAAAAAGATCTTCACCAAATTGATTCGTTTTAGATCTGTAAATTCCCAAGTCTGCACCTGCGTAGAAGGATAACCAAACAGGATAAACCGCTTCAATGTTGGCACGTAATTCTAAGGATAAATTATGGAAATTAGTTTTGTAGTTGTGATAGACAAAGCCTGTAGAACTATAGTTACGTAGAGGATTATTAGGATCAAATAAATTATAGTTATTAGGATCTGCAATTTCTCCACGCATTAGGCGATTGGTAAATGTCAGGCTATCTGCTCCATTGAGAAAACTGCGTTCCCCATTCTGACCATGAGTTTGTGTCCATAGATAACGACCACGAAGGTCAAGAGAGATAGCGGGACTATACCAAATGTTTTTTCCGACGTAAAAACCTAGACCACCGCCAGGCTCTATACATACATCACTTTGGTTCCAAGCACCCCCTGCGTTGAGCCCTAAGAACCAGTTTCCTGCTCGACTTCCCTTTCCATCCTTCTGAGCGAAGGAAAGTTGGCTAGTCCCGACCAGCAGGAGTAAAAGACTAAAGATGTAAGCAAAAGTTCGTTTCATAAATAGTACATTTTTTGCGAAAATGAGATATAATGTTGTAAAGTTATTCAACTTTGATTAAAAAGATCTAAAAGTACAGGCAAAAGAATTCCTGTGTGTTCATTTATCATAAATGAGCACAATATATAAAAATAGATCTGCAATATTTTTATAAAATCTTCGTTTTGATAAGCTAGGGTTCACTAGCCTAAAGGCATTTACCATGCCAAGGCTATTCTATATATATAGTAGAAAGCTATGGCAATTGGTCTTTTTTTGTGCGATAAATAAGTGTTGGTCATTCGGAAAGTCCGATAAATACTAGTTTTCTTGCTATCTCACAAAAAAGCTAAAAATAGAAGAAATGTGCTTGAGAGTGGCACAGCACCAAAGTACTACGCTTGGGGCAAATTCATTGATTTATTTTTGAAATTTTACAAACGTATGATCTTCTCCATTGAGTTCTTCTTCTATTATTTTTGAAATAATTTTCCAATCTCCTCCAGCTAATCCAGCACCGATAGCAGGATAGGCAATACGCAATCCTGAGAACTGATTTTTGATCTGTTGGAATGCTTTTCGGATCGCTTCATAATCTGCTTTTTTGCCGCGGCCTCTCCAGTTGAATTGAGTGTAAGCATTCACAATAATTAACTTTTGATCAGCCTGTTGAACCTCTGCCCAAGAGGCCGTTCCTAGTTTGGACTGGTCACCTTTAGCTGTTGCTAAATCTGCTTGATAAGCTGCTGGGAATTTTTGTTTGATGGTTTTGGCTATGCCTGCACCCATCGTACAGAAACAATTACATCCATGCACAATCAAATCAAATTTGCCTTCGAGCGCAAGTTTGACTAAGTCACCTTTTACTGTTTTCATTTGGGTATGTAATTTATTTCTTGGTGTATTCCAAAACCATTAGTACAATAAAACCAATGATGCCCAATAAGACTATGATTTGTTTAATTCTTCTACTATTCATTAGTTATGTTAGCTTTTATGAAGCCAACCATAGCATCTAGCACTACGTCTTTAGCTTCCAAATGTGGGGAATGTTTACAATCCTCTACCAAAAGAACTTCCTTTGTATCAGAAGAAATCAATTCTACAATAGTTTCAGCATGTGCATCAGTAGCATATTCATCCTGTTTGCCTTGAATGACCAAAGTCGGGCAAGTAATATCTTTCATATACTGAGAAACATTCCAATCCTTAAAATCTGGATGTAACCAAGTATCTGCCCAAGCTCCAAAAATAGTCAGCGTTTTATCACCATGATATTTTTCCAAGCGTTTAGCCATATTGCGTGCATCAAAAATACCTTTCACCGCTTCTATACCTTCTAGGGTTACCTCTTCTACATAAATATGTGCAGCTTCAGTGATCAAGAGGTGAGTAGGGTAGTGCGATGCATAAACCAACCCAATAGTACCACCATCACTATGTCCAATGATAATCGGATTTTTGATTCCTAAAGCATCCAAAGTAGTTGGTAACCAATGCAAGGCTTCTTGTTGCAGATAATCCATTGGTCGTGTTTCTGAAAGTGGATCTGATTTTCCATAGCCTTGTCGGTCAAATACAATTCCATTATGTCCAGTTGCTTCTAGCACTTTTTGAGGGAAGCCTTTCCACAAGTCAATGCAGCCTAAACCTTCGTGTAGGAAAACAATGGTGGGTTTGTCCTTACCTGAACTTTGTTCGATGTGTTGAATGTAGAGCTGTTTGTCGTGAACTTGGATTTTGCTATAATGGATTTGCATTTAGATTGATTTAGATGTTATGTATTGGTCGCGCAAAATTAATAAAAAGTCTGATAAGATTTTATTTTGCTAAAATATAGAAATTCTTTTCTTCTCGACTTTTGGCATTGCCCCAAAAGTCGAACAAAAACTCTAGGTCTCGATGGAACATCAGACAAAATAATGTCCTCATTGACTAATTCTTCTAAACTCACTTTAGGAACATAATTTATACTTGTTCGTATATGTATTTTTGCAAAATCATAAAGTCTAATTATTTATGTGATGTTCAAACAGACGAAGAATTTTCTTCGAAACGTCAATCTGCGTCCTATTTTGTAGCTGACAACCCATATAGACCAGTTGATTAGTTGGGTTCTTTGCCCAAAATTTTGTTTGTAAATAAGATAGACGAAATTTAACTTTGTTGAACCCTTCGGAGTTTGCATGATGATGTTCTTTAGATATTCTATATTGTTTCCTTTATAACCAATTAACCACTGTATTATGAAAACATTCTTCCTATTAAATCTTCTATTCCTATCTTTTTATTATTCAACTCAAGCACAGCTATCTATAGACAGTATCCAAGAGATTATTTTATTCGACCATGTGAATTATAATTATGAACGTTCAAGATCTAAGGAATATAAAATCATACTTGACCATACAAAAAACAAAGCTTTATGGTATGATACAAGAAGTATTTCTAGATCTGAATTTATGGATACCAAGCGCAAGGCAATGAGTCAGAAATATAACCGATTGAGTATAAAGTGGAATGATAAATATAATAAAACAAGAGATACTATTTATAGAAATAAAAAACGAGAATATGGAGAATGGTTTTGGGCAAAATCAAAAGTTGATTATGATAAATACATGAAAAAAATAGAGGGTAAGAAATTTGCTCGTAAAAAAATAGATAGATCTTTATTGGATAATCTAGTTGCAGCACTAAATGAGCCAGCTATGGATTTTGAAACGTATGCTTATGATGAGTTTTTACCGATGGCTACTTGGTTTGAAGAGCATCGAGAGGATTTGAAAGATTATGTTCGAAAGTCTAAGGATATTTACTTTAAGCATAAAGATTCTATGATTTTAAAGATAGATACTTTTGATTTTTCAATATTTGAAAAGGGAGAGACTGATTCTGTGATGAATGATAGAGAAAAAATGGGATATAATCATAATGAATCTCTGAAACAAGATGAGTCATTTATTAGGGATACAATATATGAAGGGGATACGGTAGAGTATCAAAAATATATAGCATCATTGTCTATCGAAGTAGATTTTGATAATTTATACCTAACTAAAAATGAAAATCTAGTTTTAGGTATTCTTCGTCCTTTCATAACCTCTTATTATCCTGAACTGTCAATAAGTTTAATTACTCAAAATCAAGATACTATCTATTATTATAATGCCTCTAAAAATGATCCACCTTTAGATTGGGAATTATGTATAGATGAAGATAATGAAGTTGAGTATTGGAATATCAATATTAATAAAGCGTTTTATGCACTTCTTCCCAAATGCCCTAAGCTCAATCGTTGGCGACTGAATGAACCTAAATTCTCACCAATATTTCGTTGGTTTTTGAGCGAACATTTATAATATTGTATACAGTTAAATACAAAACTCATCTTATGACTAAAGTTATTATTGCATTAAGTATACTCACCCTAAGCATCTCAGCATGTTCTTCTGAGCAAGCACAAACCGATATTTCTACTGAACCTATTTTATATCACGAAGTCAACCCAAAGGAAAAAACCTTGCGGTTTTATTGGAGAGATGCCAAAAACGAAGCTTTTGTCAATTACGAGAAGCTGAAAACGCATGTTGAAAAAGAAGGAGAGGAGTTAGTTTTTGCGATGAACGGAGGAATGTTTCATGAAGGTTATCTACCAACAGGATTATACATTGAAAACTCAGTGGAGAAGAGTCCGATTAATCTAAAAAAGAAGGCTTATGGCAACTTTTTTATGCAACCTAATGGTGTTTTTTATTTGACTAAGTCTAATGAGGCTTTTGTCTGTGAAACGGATTCTTTTCAAGCAGGCAATGTAAAATATGCAACTCAATCAGGTCCTTTGTTGTTGATTAATGGGCAGATAAATTCTAAATTCAAAAAGGGTTCTAAAAATCTGAATATCCGAAATGGTGTGGGTGTTTTAGAAAATGGGCATATCTTATTTGCTATGTCTAAAACAGAAGTGAATTTGTATGATTTTGCTGAATTTTTCAAAGAAAAATCTTGTAAAATGGCATTGTATTTAGATGGTCATATTTCTAAAACTTACTTGCCAAGTAAAAATTATAAAGAATTGGAAGGGACATTTGGGGTAATGATTGCTGAGGTGGATAAATGAAAAATTAAAAGTAAACCACGAAGTGCTCAGTGAAACTAAAAATGAAGAATAAAGTATCTAGTGCAGCTAATAATTGGATGTAGATGATCTGATCCTAACTGAATTTTATGTTTATGTGTAGAACATTTTTTCAAATAAATAAGCTAATAGTATTGTCTGTGTTACTATTGAATTTTCTCGTTCTACAGGCTGCTCAAGTTGATATTAAATCTCAATATAATTTCTTTAATATATCCTATGAGGAATTGCCAATTGAACAAGGAAAAAAGAAAAAGA
>JAKVCT010000271.1 GCA_022448995.1 Saprospiraceae bacterium | reverse complement strand
ATGCCTACGTTTTTCGCCTTGTTCAGTATCAAAAAATCTTGTGAATTATTATAAAATTAATTATGTCCACCTACTTATCAATCATTCTACTATGAATTCTCAAAACAATATCTATTCACAATGCCTAAGCAAAAGATCAAAATGGTAAAAATCATTCAACTTATTAGTCTATTTTTGATAGGAATCTGTATCTCCTGTGACTCAGATTCTCCATCTCCAAGTCCCAATATTACTGATAGTTCAACAGCTCAAGATTCTCAGAATCTAAATGCAAATACTCGTGCACCAAATGTTCGCAAACTAAGCACCTCAGAGATATTTGATCGGGTACCCAAAGATTTATTTGAGTTAGAGCTGTTCTCAAACTTAGAGTCAAAAGATAAAAAAGCATTATTGGAAAGTGGTAAGTGGGGTAATTTGACTGCAAAACCCAATGGAAATTGGCTTAAATTGGCAGAACAACGAGAAAGTGAAGATGACAAAACAGAGAAACTGATGGCACTAGATATGGCAACTTTTCAGCATGAATATGGTGAAAAAATTATCTATATGAATGAAAAGGTCTATAAAGAAGGAGATGTTCTAGCACAAAATATAAAGACAATTTTTTATAGATACAATGGTAGAGAATGGTTTGATATTACAGATGAAGTCCCTGTGATAAAGACTAAGGACTTCTTCAATGAAACTATAGACTTGAGCTCTATAACCAAGGATTATATTGATTTGGAATACAATGAAGAAAATCCCCAAAGTCTCAAGGCAACCTTACGTTATATCGACTATATGAAAGATGAAAATATTCAGTTAGAACCAGAAAAGTTTATTGAGGCTCAAGCATATCATGTAGCATTGGAATGGACAGGTAAGGCGTTCAGTGTTGTGCGAGCTCCAGCAAAAGACATTCAGTAATTACTAGAATTATTCCCAATTTGTTTAAGCATGTACAATAGATAAGGTACTTGTATCACCAAGTAGCTAGAGTTGCTTACAATCTCTTATTAACATCTAACCCAAATATAAGACTCATGGCAGAAAATATAACCCTCCCTTCAGGTATGCTTCCTCTAATCACAGAGGGAAGCTTAGCCGGTGCAGGGGCTTATGATATCACACGACCACATTTACCCGAAAATGCTGCTATTTTCAAGAAGGTAGCCTCTGGAACAGGTTCTTTTAAGATTAAGCGTTCAGAATTTAATATTTTTGAAGAGCAAGATGGTGGCGATTATGAAATGATGCGTCGAATTAGTGTGCATAAGGTTACGGGTGGCGAAGCCAAGGGGAATGAAATGCTAGGCACATATCCCAATGTATCAGGGTTGACTATTGGTTTAGGAGTAGATTTGGGGGCAAGTTTCAAAACTGCTAAGCAAATCCAATCTTTGTTTGATGATGCAGGGATGAGTGACATTGGTCAAAAACTGGGAATTGCCGCTGCTAAACGTGGAATTCCAGCAGCTATTGTTACCACTCGCTTGCGCAAGGAAGTTCAGATTACTCGCCAGCAAGCTCTAGATCTAATGAAGGCTATGTGGGATAGAAAGGTGAGAGGAACAAAGAGTATTGTCAAAAAAGAAGCTCCTTTTGATATTAATAAGATTTATGAGCCACTTCGCGAGGTTTTTTACCGAATTGCCTATGGTAATTACAATCGCCTAAAGGCACTGTTGAAATTGTGCAAGGGGTTAGATAGTTACTCCAAGCCTTTAGATCAATGTTTACGTCTGCAAGAGTGTATGACCAAGAGTGCATCCAAAGATCGTTTTAAGCGACAAGGGCTATTTGTTTATATTGAAAAGATTAAGGCTGTTATACAAAGTGGGGGACAGGTTCAGATCAATCAGCGTGGTGTACAAATGTCTGATTTATTGGACGAAAATAATCCAATAGCAGATTGGTTGGGCAAGATTAAAGGTGTGGCTAGAAATAATGGTCGCTCTTTGGATTATCGAGCTTCTGCAATGGTAACTGATGTACAGCAAGTTTTGCAAGATTTGGGCTATTACAAAGGAGCTATTGATGGTTCTTTTGGTAAGAACTCCAAAAAAGCATTAATTGAATTTCAGAAGGATAAGCAGTTGACGCCAAGTGGAAAAATAGATAAGGAAACACGTAAGTATCTATTTGATAATAAGATGTTGAGCCAAGAGGCAATCGCAGGTTCTAAACCAAATGAAGAAGGGCAGATTACAGAGGATATTAAGGATCAAGATACTACAGAAGAAAAGGCAAATAATCAAGGTGATAATATAGAAAATAAAGATGGTTCTATTGATTATTGGGCATTATTCAACACAATTTTAACAGGTAAAGGAGCTATTGATGGAAGTGTAGGTAAAGGGGGATCTAATAAACCGAAAGATGTAGTAATAATCAAAGCTCTATTGGTACGCAGTGGACATTTGACATTGGGAGATATTATCCAAGAAGTGGGTTTTCCTCCCAATTTTAGTTCTTTTGTACAGGCAAATGCGAGTATGATCCAAGCTATTGAAGATTTTCAGCGTGAGATACACAAGATGTCTAATCCCGATGCGCTGGTTGAACCCAACAAAGGTACCTTACAAGCCTTGAATGGTACACCAACAAAAGATCCAGTTGCACCACCCAAAGACGAAAATGCTCAAGCTTCGGAAGATAATGAGAATACCTCAGGAGACTTAACGGATGAAACAAATCAGAATTCATCTGATACTAATACTAATAATGAGGTTGTAATCAAGATAGAACCCTTGGGTGGTAGTGTAGGAAAGGAAGGAGACAATAATAAAAATGATGTTGAAATTGTCCAAACACTTTTGAACCGTTTTGGTCATGGATTAAAAGTAGACGGAGATTGTGGTAAACTGACAATTGCAGCAATTACAGCCTTTCAGAAAAATGAAATGAAGGTAGCTAAACCAGATGGTAGAGTTGATCCAGGTCGTAATACTTGGAAGGCACTTAATGCCAATGGTAGCACTGAACCTTCAGATGATAATGAGAATACAAATTCAGGAGGTAATAGTAATTCAGGGGGTAATTCGTCAGCTCCACAAGATGGAGATGTAGTTCTGGCTCCTGGTGTAATTCAATTAATCACGGAAGGTAGCCTTGCAGGTGGATCTTATGATACACGTGTACCACATTATCCACAAAATATCTCTTATTTTAAGAAAGTAGCTAAGGGGAATGGAACATTTGAAGCTGTGAACTTAACCATTGGTGTTTTTAAACAAGAACCTGGTGGTTCTTATGAAAAAGGACAGAGCTTTAGTCCCAATAATACTGCCTCTGTTGCATTACACAAGGGGGATTGGGTCTTAGGAACTTGGCTTTCTAAAGGTCGTATAGGCTCTTCTGGCGTAACCATTGGTCAAGGGTTTGATTTAGGAGCAAAATACAAGGCTTCTCAAGCAGACAAGGCTAAAAAACGGATGATGGATGCTGATATCCCTGAAGAAATTGCTGAAGAATTGAGTAAAGTCACTGGGATTCGTGGAGCTGAGGCAAGTATTGAGGCAAGCAAACTCAGAGCAAAGGGGATCAAGATATCTCAAGATTCTGTATTAAAACTATTGGTTCTTACTGTTCAAGACTATGGTAAACGTTATGATTTTTCAGGTTTGCATGCAGCATTAGCAGATGTTTGTAAAGCGATTTGTTATGCAAGAGGAGATGGTGGTGCGAATACGGGAGGACGATTGACAGCTATGTTGGATGATATTCGTGCAAAGGAGCCTATAGAACAATGTGAGGGTATGATCGAGTGGCTGAAAACTTTTAAGGATGACAAAGGTAATCCTCGCTATGTCAAGCAACGTAAACACGTTGAGAAAATCAAACAGGTGTTAATGAGTGGGGGAAATGTGCATATGAGTGATGATCCTATTTCTATGAATTCTCTGATGCATCCAAACAATCCACTCGCTGATTGGGTGGGTGATGTAACAGGAACTGATTACAAACAATCAGTTACTGTGAGTCGTGCACAGCAGGTATTGATTGATCAAAATTATCTGCCACCAACTTACACTAATAGCAAGGGGAAAAAGGTGTCTAATGCAGATGGTGTTCTTGGTAAAGGAACAGCTGCTGCATTAAAACGTTATCAAAAAGATAATGGGCTGAAAGAAACTGGCGAAGTAGATCTTGATACTTTGGGTAAAATGTTTGGTATTGAGGTTGATGAGCAAAATAGAGGAGAAATTACGGTAGAAATTGACGATAAAGGTGATGTTATTTTTCAAGTTCCAGATAAAATGGATGGGATGTTCGGTTGTTTTCATTAATAATCTACTCGGTATATAATATTTAGAACAGGGTGTAGAATCAGTAATGGTTTTATACCCTATTTTTATTTGAAAAATTTAGAAAAGGATCTAATTATTGTTTTACTTTGCTCCCGATGAACATATATTTTTTACCAAAAATATGAATATGAGAATATTATCTGTTATACTAATAGTTGTTTTTATACAAACAATATTTTATGCACAAGAAACAGCAGATCAAAAACAAGAAACTGTACCTTTTGTTGCCTATTGGTCTTTGGGGGATTCCTATGATTTTCGGATTACTAAAATTAAAAAAGAGTGGAAAGAAGGAATTCTAGCAAGAGAAGATTCTTCTGTTTATATAGCTAATTTCAAGGTAATTGATTCTACAGCCACAAATTATAAAATCCGATGGAAATTTAAAACTAATCTAAAAGGCTTTCAATTACCGCCTAAAATAGTTGAAAAATTGGTACAAGAGTATCCCAAGTACATGGTTACTGAAGTAGTTTATATAACAGATGAGTTTGGGGCTTTTGTAGAAATTGAAAATTGGGAGGAAGTAGCTCTCATGATGAAGAATTTATTCTATGGAGTAATAGATATATTGACAGAAGAGAAGCCAGAAAAACGAGAGGAGATAGAACGAAGTTTGCAGCCAATTATACAAATGTATACCACAAAAGAAGGTATTGCATTATATGTTCTCAATGAACTAGCTCTTTTTCATTTTATGATAGGAGGAGAATTCGAAACTCAAAAACCGATTATTTACAAAGACGCTTTTCCAAACATGCTTGGAGGTGATCCAATTAGGGCGGATGGTAAAATTTATTTTGAAACGGTTGATAGAGATAGAGCATTTTGTGTATTGGTAAATGAAGTAGATGCCAATAGTAAAGATGTTAATAGAGTGATTGAAGAGTTTACAGAATATATGATGAAGAATGCAGATTTAGATAAAAAAGAACGAAAGAAATCGAAGAAGATGCTAAAGAAATCGGATATAGAAATCAGTTATGTAGCTAAATTCGAATTTTATTACTATCCATGTATTCCTCAAAAAATTGAAGCGGTTCGGAAAATATATAGCAAATTTCAAGATCAACGAAAACGAGTAGAGACTGTAAGGATTGAATTACTAGACTAAGCAAATTAAATTTATTTTTTGCTGTGTAAGTAGGTAGGTTTACTTCGTAGAGCCCTTCGGGCTTAGTGGAACTAATCCTTTGCCATTGAATTTTTGTGTCATTCTCTTTTTGATAGTTGTTTTGGGCAGTAAAGTAAATTTTTATAATAATTTCTTACTAATTTTTTTAAAAGATTTTTTGTATTTAAATTATTGATTTTCAGTGTTTTGTGTCGGGTGTTTTTGAGTAAAAAAAAACTAAATTTTGAAATAAAATAAAAAAAATACCTTTTTGGTGTTACACTTTTGATACTTGTTCGGCTTATAGGTACAAAGACAAGAGAAAGGGTAGCTACCATCTTGATTTGATATTTATTAATCGAAAAAATATTGAGTTATGAATAAGGTAATTTTTGGAATAGTATTAAGTGTATTCGTTTTTGGAATTGGAAATTTTGCACAAGCACAAAAGAAAAAGCAACTAAAGAAGGTAGAAGTATATGCAAGTTTTGAAGATATGAAAGCGCAGCGTGTTTCTTCGATTGAGTTGCAACTTCTAGAAAAAATAACTAAGAAAGGAGATAAACATTATCGTTTGCCTAAGCGAAAAAAAGTAACCTTGTGTTATGCCGTAAGTAATGGAGAAAATATTTACTATAAGACGGCAGATAATAACTTTGTACAATTAAATGATTTGGGAGATCAGTTCTATCATTTTGATAAGCCTGAGATCATGTGGGTAACTACTGATGGTAGGCTCTCTGATATCCCAATCCCGCCGCTGAATGGAGCAGTTGCTCCTGTTCATTATACAGATCCTTACTTCATGAATAAAGAAACAGGTGTGATTGCAATAATGTCTAAGAAAAATGTACGTGCCGCTTTGAGAGAGAAGCCTAGTTTGCTAGACGCATTTGAAGCAGAGAAGCGAAAAGGGGTGAAGAAGCGTAAGAAATACTTATCAAAGATGTAATCGAAAATAGGCTTTTTGGAGCACTTTGGGGTTTTGCCTTGCTCTTTGAAACAACTCTTTCATTTTGTTGCGATATTTCTCTTTGAATTTCGTATAAATTAGAAAAGAGCCTATATAAAAAGATAGTTTGTAAAAATGAACTCAAAACAAGATTTGGGTTCATTTTTATTTTTAAACAACTTCTTTATGAGGTTTGCCATTCTATGTGAACTTGTGTTAAGTAATAGCCCAAACGTTCTCGTAGTTATCCCTAGCTAATTTTAATACAACTTTTAACTTTGTCAAGTCTTTCAGGGTTTAGGCTTTGATCTGTCACCTACACTTTATCACGACATTTTTTTGAATTCTGCAGAACTCAGTCATGGAGTACTCAATGCAGCCAACTTTATGTCAAATAACATCAAAAAGCTTATAATAGCTGTTTATTTATTTGTAACTTGTAGGTAAGTAGATAGCCACAATTAATTTGTATTTAATTCAATCAGCCTTTTTGCGCTGAACTTTGTTAAAAAGCCTCGTG
>JAKVCT010000270.1 GCA_022448995.1 Saprospiraceae bacterium | reverse complement strand
TCTAACATCTCTCCAAATAAATTGGGACAGGAAATTTGCCCAAATAAACCACCTTTAGGAATTTTATAACCTGTTTCACCCGGTTTACGCAAGTTCAACAAAATATTATCCGATTGAATATTAATCAACATTCCGATAAGGAAAATACTAATTCCTGCAATAAACTGTGGAGTTTGTAACCAAGCATCTGTATATATTTCTGAAAAGTTACCTAGAAAATAACCATTTACAAAGCCATTCATTAGGTTAAACCCAATAGCAGATCCCATGACCATGACAGGCATTTTCTTTTTGGTGTCTCGTTGTCGCAAAGGATAAATAAAAGTTCTATTGGTATAGTGTATCATCCAAAGCCCCCAGAAAATATAGGGAACTAGTTGTTTCTCTGCATCCCCTGTAAAGAAAAAATAGCTCAAAACCAGAGGTGATGGTATTTCCATAAGCACCCATGCAAGACGATTATCAATCATGGGGCCGTAGTTCTTGGAAGTATGTCGCCCAAAAGGCGCAGTAATAAATTGTAGTAGAATAAAGGTGATTATTGCTAATGCAAACCATCCCCAAACAATTCCATAAAAAAGCGTTTCGCTCATCGATGTAGTTGATTTTTTGTCAGTAAACTTAGTATTGTGGTCTTTTATTGAAGATATTACAGTAAAAGATTGTGCGAATTTAGCATAGATTTTAGATCTATTCCAAAAATATTAACTATTTATTGAGCACAGGTAATTGCAAGAAAACATCGGGATCTTGATTGGCTTTAAAGTCATAATTGGTATAGTCCATCAATTCATTGTAAACAGTATCTCGCTCAATGGGTTGTCTACCAACACTTTTGATCACCTCCGCTAGCTGTTCAGTACTCAATGCTGGAGACTGTTCTTCAGATCCAGCCATAGAGTAAATTTTGGTAGTATCATCAATAGTTCCATCTAAATCATCCACTCCAAAGGCAAGAGATAGCTGAGCAAGGGTTCGCCCAATCATTGGCCAATAAGCCTTGATGTGGTCAAAATTGTCTAAATAGATTCGACTAATGGCGTAATTACGTAAATCCTCTGTAGCCGTAGATTCTTCCACATGCTCCATCTGATTATTTTTATTGCGAAACTTCAATGGGATAAAAGTCTGAAAACCACCTGTTTTGTCTTGCAATTTGCGCAAGCGAGCCATATGGTCTACACGGTGCTTAAATTCCTCAATATGTCCATACAACATGGTAGCATTAGAGCGATGACCTAATTCATGTAAAATCTCGTGGATCCGCAACCATTGTTCAGAATTGCACTTCCCTCGAGCAATTTTATCGCGAATTTCTTCATCAAATATCTCCGCTCCACCACCTGGCATAGAATCTAGACCTGCCTCTACCATTTTTTTCATCCCTTCTTCATAAGAGATTTTAGCTTTTTTGAAAACATAATGATATTCAACAGGAGTTAAACCTTTGATATGTAGCTCTGGGCGATGTGCTTTGATAGCTTTGTACAAATCAACATAAAAATCAAAATTATACTGTGGCAGAACTCCCCCCACAATATGTACTTCTGTAACAGGCTTGTTGTCATAAGAACGGATAATATCCATGATCTGATCGTGATCATACTCCCAACCTTCTGAACGTTTTTTAATCAGACGAGAATAAGAACAAAATGTACAGGTGTAAACACATACATTGGTAGGCTCCACATGAAAGTTTCGGTTGAAATAAGTTTTATGTCCGTGTCGGTCTTCTCGGATGGCATTAGCTAAGACACCTAGATAGCCCAATGGGGCTTTTTCGTATAAAAAAAGACACTCTTCGTCACTAATTCGATCTTTTTTAGTGACTTTTTCTGCAATATGTCTTAGTTTTGAATCTAGACTTCTATCTTTCAATAAAATTTGAACAGACTCCATATATTTTGTTCTTAGATGATTAAAATGTTATGGCTGTATACAACCATCTACAAAGTTACGATTATTATAGTAACAATTTTCTAAACTTTCAGTTTTTCTTGAAAGTTATTTATTTCAGAAATTGTTTAAAGATAAGTAGTAGATTAGTACACAATTGCTTGAAAGTTAGGATAAAGCTCCTTTTAATAGGACTTTTATAAGCTGACTTATATTAGGTTTATCACAAATTGTTTTCTTCAGCTACTTATTTACTTTAGATTCATACTTTATGGCTGCTATTTCACAAAAACAAATTAATAATATAGAACTCCTTAGCCTTTTTTTTAATAATATTTTTCTTTTGTTAGGGATTGCTTTTTTTAATTTTACATTATTTGATACTCTATTTTTATATTGGTTGGAATTACCTGTAGCTGCTGGTCTAAATATTTATTTTTATGCTATTGCACCTCTAAAATATGGTCACCCTGATACCTACCTTGATAAACAATATAGGAAAAAAGCAGGTTTTAGTTTTATCGCTTTTTTGGGAACCTGTATCGGACATTTTCTGATGTTGATACTAATTCTTTATGTAAGTAATATTTCAAAACTGTCGATAGATCAAGGAATTTGGCAGAGTATGAGTCAAATTCCCGCACATTTGTACGAGGCAGATATGTTATGGGTCGCTATTTTGTTAGTAGTTGCTTATATCCTGCCCGTTTGGTTGGTTGGCAGGCAAAATAGACCAATTATTTTGATTAATATGCCCTTACAGGTTCAAATTATGATACATCCATTTCAATTTATGGTGGGATATTTGTTATTTGGATTGGTAGCTCTAACGTATTATTACACTCCAAATCCTCTAATTATCATTTTACCAATGATATTGATCAAGAGTCTGATTGAATATGGATTGTTTAGAAGAATTACAAGCAGACGTTAGTGTCTAAATAATGGAGTTTGTTAAACTCTACTTATTAATATAAATTTTTATTATTTATTCTAACTTAGAAAACCATTGATTTAATGAAAAAATTAACCTTTAGCATCTTAGCTGCTATATTTATGTTGGGAACTTGGTCAAACGCCTCTGCTCAAAAAACATTCTCCGGAACAATTAGTTATGACATGCAAATGTCTGGAAACGAAGAAATTGAACAAGCAATGAGCATGTTTCAGATCACTATGGATCTTAGCTTTTTGGGGGAAAAGAGCGCAACTAAAATGAATATGGCTGGTATGATGGATATGAACTCTGTCTTTGATACAAAGAAACAAGAGGGTGTGATTTTAATGTCCATGATGGGTAAAAATATTGCTGTGGAGATGGATGAAGATGATATGAAAAAATATCAAGATCAACAACGCAAGAATCAAGCACCTCCTAAGATCAAGTATATGAAAAAGAAAACGAAAAAGATTGCTGGCTATAAATGCTATCGTGCAGAAGCGGAAATGGAGGGTGCAGATGCTCCTGTAGTGATGTATATTGCTGAAGATATTCAACCAAAAGGTACTTCTCAGTGGCAAATGCAATATCCTGATTTAGTGGGTTTTCCTCTAATGATTGAGTTGCAAAAAGAAGGTATGACAGTTACTTTCTCTGCACAAGATGTTGATAAGAGCAAGCCTGATGCTTCTGTATTTGATATGACTATTCCTGATGGTTATCAGAAGATGACTATGGAAGAGTTAGAGCAAATGCAAGGTGCTGGAAGTGGAGGATTATTTGGTATGTAACTTACTTTTAAGTAGTTAGCTATTTGTAGTCATCTACAACAAGGACTAGCCAATAGTTTATTTAGTTTAGAGAATTTCTTCTTCTTCAAAATCCTCTAAACTAAATCGCTCGTTTTGAAAAAGAATCCAAGCTTACTTGGATTCTTTTTTTTATTGGAGGATTATAAATAAAAAATATTTTTTTGTAAATCAATCATTTAGATGCAATATGAGTCATGTTCCAAGGGCTTAAATTCTTTGTTATGAACAAGAAACTAATCATAACTAAAGTTTTTTCTATATCTTTTGGATCTTTTTAGATAATTTTGATCCTTGAAGAAAACACAAACTACTTTTCCATATCAGTAATACCTAATGAAAAAAATAATAATTAGTACTTTATCGATTATCATTCCTGCATACAATGAAGGCAGAACAATTCATTTGATTCTAAATAAAATCAAAGAAGTTAGGCTAATCAATAATATCCAAAAGGAAATAATCATTGTTAATGATTGCTCGACTGATAATACCGAAGCTGCTATACAGAGTTATATGCAAGCTAATCCTGATATGAGAATCACCTACTATAAGCACGAAAAAAATGCAGGAAAAGGTGCTGCTCTACATACAGGAATTGCAAAAGCAACAGGAGAGTATTTAATTATACAAGATGCTGATTTAGAATACGATCCTCAAGAGTACAATATTCTGTTAAAACCTGTGTTGAATGGAATGGCAGATGTTGTTTATGGATCTCGTTTCATGGGAGGAAATCCACATAGGATCTTATTTTTTTGGCATAGTATCGGGAATAAGTTTCTGACTTTTTTGTCAAATATGAATACCAACTTGAATCTAACGGATATGGAAACCTGCTATAAGCTTTTTAATACCAAGGTTATCCAAGGTCTCAATCTTCAAGAGAAACGTTTTGGATTTGAACCGGAAGTTACAGCAAAAATCGCAAAAATCCCTAAGGTTCGTATCTATGAAGTGGGAATCTCCTATTATGGTAGAACCTATGATGAGGGAAAGAAAATAGGCTGGCGTGATGGTGTTCGTGCTATTTATTGTATTGTCAAGTTCAACCCCACTAAAACTATTGCCAATATTATATATATAAATTTATTATTTACTTTCTTTATCGCCCTATTGTACTTTATTTTTTGGCTCTTACCATAAATCCTGCGAATGGAAAGGAATATAATAATATAGAGATCATTGAAAGAAACTGCAAAGGGGCGTTCAGCGTTAAAACAACCCACTGATAATTAGGGAGGTTTGCTTCGTTGAGCTCACTATGGGCTCAGTTCCTACGGAACGTACATTTCATAAAATATCCAATAGGAGTTTTTGAGTCACTGTGAGACAGTAGAGCGAAAAATAGTATAAAAAGGATAAGGTCCCAAACTTACTCCTTTTTACGTCTTTTCATGATAACTAGTCCACCTAATCCTACCGTAAGCAAAGCAAGTCCTCCCAATATTCCCCAAGGCATGTCAGCTTTTGTTTTAATAGAAACAGACTGAGTCTTTCCCATCATGATGAAGGATGACCAGAAAGCAGGATGTACCGCAAAACGATCAGCAGATTTTAAATACTGTAGCTTAGCCTGCCGCAGAGCCTCGTCTTTATTCATACCAGCAGCAAGATTGGCATATAAGTTTTTCATAATCTCAGCAGTTGCATTGTCATTGACCTGCCAAAGCGAAACGATAAGTGATGGTGCTCCTGCATACATAAAAGAACGCGCTAAGGAAGCGATTCCATTTCCCGTCTCAAACTTACCATAGCCCGTTTCACAAGCACTCAAGACGACTAAATCTGCCTTCAATTCCATTTTAGAGATTTCGTGAGTCTGCAAAAAGTTGGACTCTATGCTATCATTATCCTCTGTAAAAGCCAAGGAAGAAAGAATTGGTCTTTTCCTGTTCAGAATACCGTGCGCAGCAAAGTGTAGCACGGCAAAATCTGCTGCTTTGGTCTTGACTGTTTTTTCCGAAGCTAAGCTATCGAAGGCAAAAAAACCTTGATAGATCTCCTGAAGAGCCTCCACCTCTTTCCTAGCAGCTGGTAGCGGTATCAACCTTGCTCGTATCCACTGATCAGTAGGTAGCCGAACATTCATCATGGAAGAGTCTAAATGAATTTTATAATTGGCTGCTAATCCTAAAATTTGTCCATTATTTTGAGCACTGGGAGCTTCCTTATTTTCTTTCCATAAAGTAGCAGAATAGTTGTAGGAAATCGTGTAGTCCTTTATCAAATAATGTAGCTGACTATAATTGATAAACGCCTCTGGGGCTGGCTCTACTAAGAAGGTCTCGAAAGGTAAATGTCCCAAAGCCCCATCTGTTACAATAACCAAGTTTTTTATCCCTTCTGTCTCTTTCAGAACAGCTTCCAATAGATTTTGATAAAACCAATGAGCCTTTTCAGTATAATTGCTGTACGCTTTCTTTTTATCTTTTATAATCAATTCATAATCACTCAAAGCTTGGTGTAAAGACTTAATATTTCGATTTAACTCCTCTTTGTCTAATGCTTGCGAATGCCACAAGACCTCATTCTTATCAACTTTGAAAACATGAATTGAAGAATCAGAAATCAGATATTCTATGAGAACAGTTTTATCATCTAGTAATGCTTGAATGTCCTCTACTTTAGTAGTAAGTCGTTGATGCTTTAATTGATAATACTTGGGATAATCTTTTTTCAGCATTGTTAGAAAATCATCTATATTCTGATTGACTTTATTCAATTCATTCCGAAGACTATCTTTTTCTGTTTTGGGGCGTTTTTCTACTAATTTTGCTTGTAATATAGCCTGTTTTTTGTGCATTTTCTTATCTGACCTAACCAGCGAATCGGGTAAATTCCCTAGTTTATAGGCCGCTTCAGATTTTGTAGCTTGGAAGAGTAAAACAGATTTATTTTGGTCGGCCAATTTAAATGCTCTTGAGCCCTGTTCATTGATATCTAAGACCCTTAAACTTTTATCTACCCATTTACTGCTCATCTTTAGTATACGGAGTTTGTCTTTTTCCAGTGAAGTTTGTTGCAAGAGTTTATCCAAAAGCTCAAGAGCTAGAGTAGAGATGATATTTTGTTTAGCTTTTGATGCTTTAATAGATTCTCCTTTTTCTAATAAACTATAAGCAACGTTCAAAGAGGCGAGCATTCGTTCTAGGTGGAGATTAGAAGCATAGGAAGCTTGCAATAAATTATCTGCCCAAGTTTTACTAATGTTTTGGCTTAATTTTAAGTTAGAAGAAACCTCGATC
>JAKVCT010000027.1 GCA_022448995.1 Saprospiraceae bacterium | reverse complement strand
CAGCCTCTAAACATAGATGCTCAACTAAATTACTGTCTTTCAGAGCTTGATCTAAGTCACTATAGGTTTTCATCTTGGTTTAACTCTAATTATACCACTCCATGCTTTATGTTTTCGGTGGAGTAGTAGAGGTTTTTATACTATACAAACTATGTATAAAAACCTCTATTATTCTGTAAATATATCTTGAAAAATATCATCTAAGGTTTCCACAGAATTATGAATACCTCTGTGTTCAATGGCAACAGATCGGCAGCGTTCTTGCTGCGTAATTCTGTCTTCTTGAGTCAGTTCTAATAATTTGGGGAGTGGTGCACCAAAATCTTCAACCTCTAGACTGTCATAAACTACACCTACATTTTCCTGTTCTGCTAAATCATCATCATCTGCGATACCACGTGTTACAATATAAGGAATTCCACAAGATAAGTAGTTGCCTATTTTAACTGGTGTGCGATATTTTTGAGAAGGTAGAGGAGGAATAGCAACTAATCCAATATCTGAGGCAGAGATATAGCCTTCTATTTGTTCATAAGGGATCTTATTGAGCACGACAAAATCACTGTCTTTTAGTCCTGCATTGCGATAAGCGTTTTGAATATCTTCCGTTGGATTAGGTGTGATGGTAAAGAAGAAAAATTTAGGATTAGCATCCAAGAGACGTTTACAAAATTCAGCTACTTTAGCTTCATTGTAATAAATTCCACCAAATTTCCCTAGATATAAAATTGCATAACGATCATTAGGAATACCATGTTTCTTGCGGAGTTCTTGACGCATTTTAGCATCAAACTTAAACTTCTCGGTATCCACACTAATTGGAACACGATATTGTTTTCCTTCAGCACCCAACTCCTCAAGAAGCTTCATGGTATGATGGGTAGGTCCTGTAATGTATTTTGCTTTTTGAGCTTCTTTACGTTCCAAATAGCTGAGGATTTTATATTTTAGTGATGATTTGGACCAAGTACCAAAATCAATCATATATTCACTATGTGGCTCAAAGCAAAAGACGATCAAATTCATCCTCAACAGTCGAGATACGATATAAGAATAAGCACCTGCCATGACCAAAAATCCTAAAATAGTATCTACTTTATACTTGCGTTTAACTCGCCAAACTTTCCAAAAGAAACTAAAGATGCTGTAGATTTTTTTGAATACAATGAAGCGCCCTCCTCTATATTTCAACGGATTCCAATAGATATCTTGTTTTTTGAGCTCTTCTTGGAGTTGAGTTTGTTCCTCTGTGGGCATTTTGTAAGCATCATGTTCTTCTGTGAACACATAGAATTTTACAGGTTCTTTCTGTTTGTTGTAGGCCTGCATGTATTGGTACATGAGCCCTTGGAATAGAGGATCTTTTAGACTTTGGATTGCAAAAATAATTACTGCTCTTTCCTTCTTTTTTTTCATATGGTATAGACGTAGTTAGCGCAAACCTACAAGGTTTTATAAAACCTTGTAGGTTTGCGCTAATTTCATACTTATTTTTTAATTCTTTCGATTAGAGCCTTGAAGCCTGAACGCAGATTTTTGACTTTACCCTTTGTGCCAGTGGTGTTCACGTAGATCGTATTATGCTCGCTAGCAACTTCTTCTGCAGGACGCTCATCTGTATAGTAATAAACCGCTAGGGACTTACGATTGAGCCCCTTAGGAGTATTCAGAGGGTGTGGATGTCCGTGATAAGAAATCTCATTGGTTTCAAACATTGCCATTCTATTGAAAAGAGGAGCGATGCGCTCAATTCTTTCCTTTTTAGTATCATTGATTTCCCAAAGTTCCAAGTGTCCTTCATACTCATCTTTCCAATCTTTATTGAGATAGACTAAGACATTAAGTCTACGATGTTGTTTGGTTTTAGGATGGATATTATAATCAATATGAACATCTAAGAACGCACCTTTAATTGACTGGTGTAAGCCTCCACCAAAGAGTTCTGGATCAGGCATTAGGTTTGGAATACCTGTAATTTCAGCTAATAGACTTAGGAATTCTACACTATTCAATTCTTTGAAAATTCTGTCCAAAACAGTTCCTTCATCGAATTTACGTTTTTGATACTTATTTTTTTGATTAGTGTAGGTTGTATTGTCCCATTCGCCTTGCCAAGGATCAGGATAAGAATTTAGCACTTCATTTGCTTTAGTTTCATGTAGAAAATTATCACAATGAAAATAGCGAAAAGGCTTTTTTGAATTCCAAGCTTTTTTCCAATCCTCTTTTTCCTGTTGAATACGATTTATGTTTATGAACTCCATATTATTTGGTGAATTTTTTGATTATTTTTTTGATTGATGGTGGATAAATCCACATGGCTTTACAAAGATACTTAAATCCTTTCCATTTATTATTGCCATCGCCCCACCAAGATGCCCCTACAATCATGTACATATTAGAATAACACTGGCGGCGAAACTTTGGAGATTTAAATAACTTATTTTCATCAGCACGTTTGTAAGCAATCAGTTCATCTTTTTCCATGAGTGCAATATTACTATGCATATTATTGCTATGTACTCGGTATTGCCAAGTTACTTCAGGAACGCGTCCAATCTTATATTTATTGGCTACACGAAAGAAAAATTCTTGATCAGCAGCATTGGATAATTCCAGATCAAAGCCACCAACTTTTTCTATTACCTCCCTTTTGACTAAAATACTACTTGGGGTAGGCACACAGGTTCCATTCCAAGCCAAGAGATCTTCCAATAAATAACCTTCCTTACCTTGTTTGGTTTCTCCTGTTCGTACAGAATGCTCATCCATGATAGCCATATCTGAATGGACTAAACCTAATGCTGTGTCTGATGTAAACTTAGCTAACTTTTTTTCTAAATTCTCTGGTAACCAAACATCATCTGCATCTAAAAAAGCCAAATATGTTCCTTTTGAGAGCTTAAATCCGTGATTACGAGCAGAAGCGACACCAGCATTTGTTTGTTTAACATATTGTAAACGGGAATCTTCTTGAATTAATTTCTGAATAACTTCTTCTTGGTTATCGGGGGAACCATCATCCACTACAATGATCTCCAAATGTTGATGTGTTTGGGTGAATACTGAGCGAATGGTTTCTTCGATGTATCTGGCTGCTTTATAAGCAGGAATAATAATAGAGACTAAAGTTGATGTTTGCACAATATGAGTTTAATCTAAATGGGAAGTATGTTGCTGAATAATATCATTAGCTCTAGCTAATACACTCTCGAAAGTATGTTCTTTTGCGTGAGCAATACGTTTAGCTTCTAGGCTAGGATCTTCACCATTTTGGATAAAGTTTCCGAGCATTTCTAGTTGAGCTTCTCCATTATTATCCATGTATAATATATCTTTCATGTCTACGTATTCTGTAAAAAGAGGGCCGAAAATCGGTTTACCTTGAGTAAGGTAAACTAGTGTCTTGTGGTGGTGGACAATGTTTGCATGATATTCCATGTCCATAAAAGAGATACAGAATTTTGCTTTCTTGATATAATATTTTAAGGTCTTGAAATGCCTAGGGCCAATAATATGAGCATTAGCGTATTTTTTTTCTTCAAAAATACGTCTAGCAGCTGCTCGATCTGGCAAGCGCAAAGGCCCTACAAAAACAAATGGTGTATCTGAAAAACGTTGGAGCGCTTTTTCTAGCAAGTCAAAATCCATTCGGTGATCAATCACACCTACATATAATCCATAATCCTCAGCACCCATATCTGTTGTAGCTTCCAGTTCCTTGGGATCAATAGGAAACTCCTCACTAGAGATTCCATGCGGAACGATATATTGCGGTTTTTTGAACTGCGTATATTCGTCTAAGAATTTTTGGGAAGTTGAGAAAATTAGATCTGTATTTTTGCACAGTTCAGCTTCGCCCAAATACTGGAAATAGTAATAGTCAACACAGTGATAAATACTATATTTAGCTCCTAATTGCTTAGGTGTATACAGTCGATTGGGATCAAATGCCCAAACTATATAGTCAGTGATTCCTTGTTGATGAAGCCATTTCTTGATTTTTTTAGCCACCCATTTATCATTCATCCTATTCAAAAAGTTACTTCGGATCGGAAGAAAATTTTCATAGTTAATAAAGCTCAGGTTATCATTATAATGACCTTGTTGAATGCTTGGATTACTAAATATATTTTTGGTTTTCCACTGGGTTGGAGGATTGATAAAGATTACCTTATTTTTCTTGGATAATTCGTAAGCGTAATTTTGCTTAGAATACCAAATATCTCCCCAAGGTTCGTTACTTGTGATAAGTATTGTCTGATTTTCTAGCTTCATGATTATTTTTTGAATAGATTTGTAGATCTATTTTTTAGTGATAAACACTAATTTATATTTGCAAATATAGATAACTGATTGTAAAACTGTATCAATGGAGCTTAAAAATAAAATTCCCGTAACCGTACTTAGTGGTTTTTTAGGAGCAGGTAAGACTACTTTGCTAAAGCATATCTTAGAAAACCAAGAAGGTATGCGAGTAGCTGTGATCGTAAATGACATGAGCGAAATCAATATAGATGCTGCTTTAGTAAAGGATTTAGAAGTACTAAGTTATAAAGAAGGAGCCTTAATTGAGTTGACCAATGGTTGTATTTGTTGTAGTTTGAGAGATGATTTATTATTGGCTGTCCAAGGCTTAGTGGATCAAGGGAAATTTGATTATGTACTCATTGAGAGTACAGGAATTAGTGAGCCAGCTCCCATAGCTAGGACATTTGTCGTAAGAGATGAGAAAACAAATATTGACTTAAGCGAGTGGGCGAGGTTAGATACAATGGTAACTGTAGTAGATGCTTCGGCTTGGATGGATATTTTAGAGAGTACTACAACTGTGACAACCACATATGAAGATGCTGTCAAAAAAGATACTCGTTCCTTAAATAAACTATTGTTGGATCAGATTGAATTTGCAGATCTTATTTTATTAAATAAAATAGATTTGGTTGATGCAGAAGATATAGAGCAACAGCATAAGTTATTGAGGAAATTAAACCCAAGAGCTAAGTTACTTTTTTCTACATACTCTAATGTTTCACTTAAAGAGGTACTAGATACATCCTTATTTGATTTTGCACAAAGTGTTCAACTGTCTACATGGATTGAAGAATCCAAAAAAAAGGTATCTACTCCAGAAACAGAAGAGTATGGTATTGAGTCTTTTGTTTTTGAGCATGTTCGTCCATTCCATCCTCAGCGTTTGTGGGATTTTATTCACGATCTTCCCAAGAGAAATGTTATTAGGAGTAAGGGGATAGCATGGATGGTTTCGAGACCTACGCAGCGTATGGAATGGTCACAAGCTGCTCAAAACTGGTCGTTGGAAGAACGAGGAATGTGGTGGGCAGGCCTAGAAGAATCTCATAGATTATATCATCCTGTTTATCAGGAACGTAAGGTGGAAATAGAGAAGGACTGGGATAAGGTGTTTGGTGATCGGAAGAACCAATTAGTATTTATTGGGCAAAATTTGAATGAGAATGCATTGAGGAAAGGTCTGGAAGCTTGTCTTTGTGACGATAAAGACGTTTTGGCAATGCAACGGGGACTGATATTCAAGTTTGAAGATCCTTTTGCTAAGGTTAGCTGGATAAAGTAAAGACTAGCTACTCTGTGATAAATATATTTTTTAGTTTTATGACGATGGGCTAAAGATGATTGCTTGAGATAAAACTTATGTATATCTAAAACGCAGACCTTTAGTTTTACTGATGCTGAGCTCTTTGGGGTTATTATAAAATTAATTACGTCCACCTACTTAAGTAGATAGCCACAATTAATTTGTATTTAATTCAATCAGCCTTTTTGCACTGCACTTTGTTAAAAAGCCTCGTGATAGCGGTGCTATCCCTACGTTTTTCGCCTCGTTCAGCATCAAAAAATCTTATGAATTATTATAAAATTAATTATGTCCACCTACTTAGTTGTATTTATTTATTTCTTGGATAACTTAAAAGCAAAAAATGAGTTTCATTCACTATTCCTTTATTGCTGTCTTGTTTATTAGTTTGGTGGCTTGCATTCCCAAAGAACCAACTTGGCTGGGAGAATTGAAATATATTCCTAAGGTCTATGCTTTGCAAGAACTCAAAGTAGAACATGCTAAATTGTCCACAAAGTATGATAAGATCAAAAGGGAGTATGATAGAACATTTTTTGATGCTCTAAAGCCGCCTGCACCAATAGAAAATTTGGAAAAGACCTTGAAGATGTTTTATTCTCATAGAAAAAAGAATGCTTATCAGATTCCTATAGATAGAGAAATGATGCGTTTAGATAAGCTTGATGAGTTTTACTTGTATGCTAAAGATTGGACTAGTGAAGATTCTTTAAAGTTTATTTACCAAGCACAGTATGCTAATAAAATTAAGCTGATAGTTGATGGTGATCCAATTCCATATATCAAATTAGATACCTTTAAGAATTTACAAATCTTAGAAATAGGCTTGAATCAAGAAAGGTTGTATAGAAAAATGTCAGGTCCTTCTATCAATGAGTTGGGAATGAATTATAAAAACTATATGCATAGGGTTCATCCTAAACGATCAAAAGTTTTCTTCAAAAATACGAATCTTGCAGAACAACAGGAGCGACTTACTTGGCTGTTTCAACGATTGGTAAATAATAAACATTTAGAGATTTTAGTTTTGGATGCAATTCCTATTCATAAACTTCCCAAAGAGATTTGTCAATTAGAATCTTTGCGGTATTTGGTTTTGGGAGACTTGAATATTGATAGTTTACCCGATTGTATTTGTGAATTAAAAAATCTAGAAATTCTAAAGGTTTATATCAATCCAATCAGAGAACTACCTAAGGATTTTGGACAGCTATTGAAGTTGAAAAAGGTAGAGTTTACTCATACTGGTTTAGAAGACTTACCAAACAGTTTTACAGAACTGGAGAACCTAGAAATAGCAGTTCTGACAAGAAATAGAATTAGAGAATTACCCGAAAAAATGAATGGTTTGAAAAAACTAAAACAACTAGATTTGGAGAATAATCACTTGTTTACTATACCTGAATCTGTGTCTAGTTTAGATAGTTTACAAGATTTAAATTTGAAGGATAATAATCTAAAACATATCCCTAAAGGTATAGGAGAATTGCCTAGTTTAGTTTTATTAAATTTGGCTGGAAATCGACTAGAGAGCTTGCCCAAATCACTAAAAGGATCAAGATTGGGAATTGATTTAAGTTATAATGAGTTTACAGACGCTCACAAAAAGCAATTGAAAAAGTATTTAGAAAATGTAGAGTTTAATGAGATTAAGGAAAGATAAGCTTATTAAGTAATTAGCCAAATGTCTTCATATATAAGTACTTAGTTAGCCACAATTAATTTGTATTTAACCCCGAAGGGCTCTATGAAGTAAACCCCGAAGGGCTCAGTGAAACTAACCCCGAAGGGCTCTACGAAGTAAATTTCTTTTTTGAATTTATTGTTTTACCTGAAAAATAAGTTGTGTCAAATAAAAAAATGAAACTTTTTTCGCTAAAAACTTAGTGAAACCTATCCAACTGGATCAAATGGACTATATGGGTTGTCAGCAACAAAGAACGACGAACATTGACGTTCCGAAGGTAGCTTCTTTGATGTCTGAACATTATAATCGATTGAAAGTGAGTAAGCTAGAATCCTATGAGCCTGTAGTACAAGTACGAGTTATCCAGATTAAAGTGAGTTAGAAGAAGCAGTCAGTGAGGAAAATTGTTAGCTTCGTTGAGCCCTTCGGGGGGGCAGCTTTTGCAGCAATGGCAAAAGGTGAGGGAGAAAATATCCTTAATACTGAACCACGAAGTGTTCTGTGAAGCAAAAGTCCCTACTTAATACTGAAACTGCCTAGCTATGAAGTTGTTTAACAATTATCTTCATCACACTAAATCTTAAACAACTTCTATAACTTTAAGCCAATAAAAAAATGAACCCAAAACTAATTTTGAGTTCATTTTTTGACAATTCCAACAAGGAAAAAGGATTACTCTAAGTAACGTTGCTCATTACCTTTGATCGAGCGGATACCAACACCTGCGGCGATACCACCACCCAAAAGTAAGAAACCTCCAAGTCCAGCACCTAACACTAAACCGCCATAAGCTGCACAAGCCAAGAAGGCACCGCCCTCAATTGTTAAACCTAATTTATTTCTAAAACGATATTCTGCCGCTGCTTTTAATGGAATCAAGCCGAAAATTGCTACGACTGCCATCATTCCATAAAATAAAATACCCATAATCTATTTTGTTTATTTTTTGAAAAATCTTATCTGTTTCTTAATGCTTTGTGTAAAGCACCTACATTAAAGATACAAAAAAAAAGATACTGAAGTTCATAAAATCCTTTTGTTTAGACCAGTGTAGGAATTCTATCGCTCTAGGTAGTAGATTGGATCGATGGCTGTTTGATTTTGATATAACTCATGAAGTTAGTTCATAAATTGAGTAACTTCATTCAAAACAGATTGTGTACGTAGAATTCTAAAATGTCCTGTTCCTTCAATTTCTTTTAGTTGACAAACAGGCCAGTTATTAGCAACATTTTGAGACTGTTGTATCGTAATTACCCGATCATTTTTATCATGAATAATCATAGCTTTTTCTACATCGATAGCTTTGACAAAGTTGCTGACATTAGTTGCGCTGACATCCACATTGAGTTCTTTCTCCAAGCGTTTAATTAGCATGTTTTTTACCTTGTTGGTAATTCCTACTTGTTGAGCGACATAATCAATACGTTCAGTGAATTTATCAGGTGTGGTCAGCAGAGCGTAACGCTCAATATGCAGATCTGGATTATTATAAAGAGCATAGGTAGTTGCAACACCACCAAAAGAATGACTAATGAGTTTGGTACATTTATATTTTCGGATCATAGTTTCCACTAGATCACTAAATTGAAATAGACTTGTCTCTCCCTTACTACTCAAACCATGTGAAGGCGCATCAAAAGCAATCACATGATAGTTCGCCTCTATTAAGACAGGAATTAGGTCTGAGAAATTTCCTGCTTGTCCTTCCCAGCCATGAATCAATAGAATTTTTTCATGTTCAGGATTTCCCCAAGTATAGATTTGAATTTTAAAAGCATCAAAATCTAGTTGTTCTTTGTGAGCAGTGTCAAGTACTTTTAGTTCATGTTCACGAAATTTGTGTTGTTGTGGGCTAACAATATTTTTGTAAGCAATATTACTGACAACCTTAGGTAAGATAATGGATAAAAATTTAACAAATTGTTTGCGCATTAGAATAATTGATTATTTTGAAGTGATTTTGCTGTTTAAAAACAAGAAAGTTGCTAGAAATGTTTAGTACTCTGTAACATAAATAGTTGAAGGGTTTTATATAGTATTTAGCAGCACATTTCCAAAGTATTTTGTGCAGTTATGGATTATTTTAGAGAAATATATCAAATATTCATCATGGAACAAAGTACCGTCAACTCAAAATAGTAGGAAAATTATGGAAAAACAACACCAAGGTGTAGGAATACTCTTATCAAATTTAGAGCACACACAATTCCTATTACAACAAAAAGATGAAACTTATCCACACAAACAATATAGAGGGAGTTTGTCATTTTGGGGGGGAGCTATTGAGGTGGGAGAGAAGTTTGAAGCAGCAGCTTGGCGCGAATTGGAGGAAGAGCTACCAGAAAGTATGACGTACCTAAAAGATAAAAAACTGACTTTTATCAATCATTTTGAGGTGAGAGTTAATAATACATATAGTTTTCCATTTGCATTATTTGAGTTGTGTGTAGAACAGACTTTATTGAAAAAAATAGCAACTATGAAGGTAGAAGAGGGGAAGAGTATATTAGTCTATAAAAATGACTTGGCCCAGTATACTTGGGTCTGGGGACTAGAGCAAGTTATGGAGGCTAGGTATAAGGTTTGAAACTCAAAAAAATAGACTTCAATCGTAATAGATTGAAGCCTGGGTAGGGAAACGTAATTAAGAATGCTGCGTTTACATATTAATATTCATAGTACAAATCAAGATCTATTTCTTTAGCCTTAGAACAGATAACATCTGTTAATAGGATACCTTTATCCAAGGTACCATTCAGTGAAGCTACATAAAACTGAATGTTTGTTTGATCGCTAGTTGCTTCAAACTCGATATGAGCATACTGAAAGTTACCTAATTTTTCTGTATTTTCTATCTTTTTTGTATAAATAACCTCATTTCCTGATCGGATGATAAAATGTTTGTCTCCAGCATTAGGACGATGTGTGTAGGCAAAGAGTAAGACATATTTGGTCTGCTTTTCGGTAGCAATAGTTTGCTGAATACCCGAAAGTGCATCCAGCTCTACAAAATGTGTCCCTGCGAAATTATCTGCCAAACCGTATGCGTCATACATACTAGAGTATTCAATATTTCCTGCCTTGATGGGCTCGTTCTCGTCAACTAAAAGAACCTGCCAAGACTCTACACCTTTTTCAAATTTACCGTTTTGTATAAGGTTATTTGCTTGCCCAAAAGAAACTATATACAAGCATATAGAAAAGGTAAGTGTTAGAAGTTTTTTCATGATATTAGATTTTACGGGTTAATACGGATTAAGTTAGTCATTACAGTTATATAAAGTAGTCGCTTGTTACTTTTTAGCTGTAAACTGAATTGGATTCTATGTTACAGAGTACTAATATACTTTACAGAATATATAATCTAGTTGTTGAAAAACAGTGCTTTGTAAGGTTGCATTGCTATTACTATTGATGCTAGTTAACTTGTGATAAGGAGAAATACAGTTTTCTAAAAAAATTAGGAGCTAACTGATTTTGCTTGTCAACAAAAATACACCGAGATTTTAACCCGAATTAGCAAAATAAAAAAAATAAACAAAAAATCAAAATGAATTTACATTTCCTTTCTTATGTTAAAGAATAGTTTTTTCTAGAATATACTAATTAAGTAAATGGACACAATTAATTTATATTTAACCCCGAAGTGCTCTGCGAAGCAAACCTATTTACAAAAAGGCTGATTAAATTATTCTATAACTAATTATGTCCACCTAATTACTCTGTAATAAATATTTTATAAGTTAAGTAGCCTAATATTTTGTTAGCTCTGCGTCATGAAACGATTCTTCTTCATGATGGTGCATTGCTATTTTATGGCTAATTCTGCCTAATCTGATCGTATATACGTTATTTTGTGAGCTTCAGATCGTTGAGGTATCTCTAAGATTCTAAACATACCCTCTAGTTTTTTTACTTTTATGGTTTCACGTCTTCGTTTCAGGATATTAGCATAGCTTGTTTCTAGATAGACAATCTCAAATCGTGGATTGTAAACACTCAAACTATTAATTATTCTTGCTCGCATATCCTTAGTTAGGTTGGTACTATTCCAAACAAAACTTTGTTTTTGTGCAGCATATCGTTTAGCCAAAGTATAAGCATGTTGAGCAACCTTACCTTGCCCCTTTTTGTCTGTAAATTTGATTTTTAACAATGCTCGAATATCATCCAAGCTTATCATAGGCAAATCCAATTGCGCAGCATAAGTATCTTTGCCACTGCCAGGAAGTCCTGACAAGATATAAACAGTAAACTGCGTGTCATCATAGAGCTGAGCAGGATATTCATCGTTCTTATGAAAGAATCGAAATAGACTATGTTCATTGTGGAATTGATAAGGCTGTTCCCAGCAATCAAATTCCTCACATAAGAGTTGAAAATCATCAATTCGATCTTGCAAATCATCCAAATCTTCTCCAATTCTACCCAAAACGTCAGCTTTTGCAAATAAGCCTAAATGATAGTTATTCAAACTCAAGCTTGTCTTGATGATATTAGCATTTGGATTATATTTTTGATACCCCCAAAGTGGCCAACCATGCCAACGCACATAGGCGCAGATAGTTTCACGCAAGTCAAAATCAATATTCCAAAGCAGTTGTCTTGCCATTTTTTCGCTCAATCGAGCATGGCGTGGAGCAATGATGCGACCATTTTCTGCAGTTTGTGTACAGAGTGGTTTTCCAATATCATGCATGATGGCAGTCATCAACAAAATATATTGTTCTTTGCTACTCAGTTGCTCATATTCTGGAAAACGGAGTAATTGGTCTGTAACCATCTGTGTGTGGATGTAAACATCACCCTCAGCATGCCAAACTGGATCCTGAGGGCAAGTTTTCATAGCTTCCACCCAATCGAGACCTTCCAAAAATTCCCATTGGAATTTTTTATCTTGGACTAAGGTGCTCATACCATAGTTTGGCCCTTTTCCAACGATAGGTCCAGTGTTTATCGGTTTTAACATGATTTGCTCGTACGTATTTTATAAGGTTAAATTTAAAATCATTGTCATGGAAACTATTGGCATTTCTTAATACAAATCCCTCGCATTCGCCACCAAAAACGCTGCCTTTTGGCATTCGATCATTGATCAATTTTTCTATCTCTTTAGGGGTGAAATGCCCCATTTCGATCACTGGAATTGTATATAATTCTAACATTTCTGAGTAGAATAAGACTTCCTCCCAAGAAAGCCAGCTGTCTCCCTCTCGCATGGCAAAAACAAAGAAATGACTAGGCAGTTGCTCATATTCAATACTATGGATGCCATAAAGGTTTTCTCCAAAAATTTCTAAGTCACCTAGTTCGTGTTGAATATATTGCCAAATCACCCACATATTTTCCGCCCATGGATGTCCTGTAGGACTTGCATGCGAACGACCATAAACACCATCTTTTTTGATGCAGGTATTTTCGCCATCCAGTTTTTCTGTCAAGATGACTTCGTTTTCTAAAATGCCTGTCCAATCGTGTAGAGTTTTATCATCAGATGTGGTGCCTGGTGAGAATGGAAAATGATAGGTGCGACCATATTTTTTACTCGCTCTCATTTTGCATAAAAGGTTGTGTTCAATAGCTTATCAAAAGCTATTGAAATTACAATACAAATCTTCTGCATAGACTGATTTGTTAGGAATCATCTATACATCGAATTATAAATTGTTTGTTAAAATAAAGAAGATGAAGAAGAAACACATAGGAAATCTATCTGAATACTAATGTTTTAAGTAATCAATGAGGTATGTGATCTATGGATTTGCTATGTGTGATAGAATATTACACGTTGAATAAAGATGAAAGGGTTGAGAATGCATGACCTTCGTTGGCTATCTTGGGTAGCTAACAACAAGAGAACTTACTGGAAGAGAAATTAGTTCCCTTGTTGTTTAAGTAGGGGGATTAGTTTCACTGAGCACTTCGTGGTTTTTTATATAAAATTATTCATAATAATCTCTTTTATTCCGTGCTTGCTTTATTTGCTTTATATTCCAACCAGTTTTCAATCGCTGCATACCATATAAAGGCAGTTCCTACAAATAATGAGAAGATCGGAATAAAATTTAAATAAGCTCCCATGCTAATACTGTCAATGATTAATATTATAGCTGTAATGAAAAATAGAAGAGCAATGATTAACCATAGAATGAAAAATCTGAGCCTTATATTTTTTTTTCTTAGGTTTTTTCTTGACAGAAATATAGAACGAATAGCAAAAAATAGAATCAGACTTAGTAAAATTAGTAGTGGAATATAAATTTCTAGTACTGTCATAATACCTATACTCTGAATAATTAGGAGTATAAAAAGTGTTGCAATAGAAGAAAATACAATTCCAAAAATAAAGGTTTCTTTTGCTTTTTTATCTGATTTGTCAGCTAACTTTTCTTTGTTTGTATTACGATATTTTTTTCTATTCTTGATTGCAGCATATAGAGCAAACACTAGGGCAGCAATAAAGAGAAGTGTAGGAATAACATAGATAAGTTCAAATAGTGATAATATGAATACAAGGCCTGCAGCAGTACCCAAGGCATACACAATTGCTGCTATCAATAAAATGACGAAAAATCGTAATCTAATACGTTTCTGCTTCAAGTCTTTATCTAGCATTTTTAGAGTAAGACCAGCAAAGATAGATAGTAAAATAAGGTTGATAAAAGGAGCTAGAAGCACTACAAAAATAGAGGAGAGGGCAGCACCCAAAGCACCCAAAGCTAAAACCACAATAGGATAACTTATCAGACTAAGTAAGCCAAAAAGATAAAGATTTTTTGCTTTTTTGTCATAGGTGTTATCTTTTGGTCTAGGTCTGATTTTTCTCTTCTGCTTACTTTTTTTTCGCTTTTTCTTACCTTGTTCAACAGGAGGTGGAGTAGTTGCGACAGGAGTTTGTATGGATGCTGAGGGGGATGTTTGTTCTGTTGTTTTACTGTCCAGCTCCAAAGGAAATACTAGTATTCCCAAGAAAAGTAGTATCCAAAATTGACTTAAGAGTGTAGCCTTCATGTTATTCTAAACTAAGAAATGAATGATTGTTTATTGATAACAAACTATCAAACTAAAAGAGCCCACTGTTTTATAGGGTTCTTTTGAGGTTATTTACTGTTCCCCAAGGTGTTATAGTTTGGTGGGTTTGTAAGTGTTTGATAACCAGTAAGGTAGTTGTAGATAGCGCTGTGTTGTTATGGACGTAGGAACACTTAAGAACGAATACCTCCACTTTGGAAAGTACCATTCAAGCCTGCCTTGATTACTTTATAAGCAGCATTACATTTTTTTAAGGAACTCATTTTTTCGATGATTAAATTGAGGAACTGATCTTCATCCATATCAGAAATAGTACTCACTTTACCAATAGAAGATTTAATACCTGAATTATTCAAACAGTTGCTAATATTGCCCCCATCTGAATCTGCCAAAGCATTGATTTGTTTCATGAACTTAAGTTGTTGGTCTTGGCTAAGTTCTAGGATATAATCTTGGCCTTTTCCTGATTCTTCTGATTCTAATTCAATCATTTTGACAAAGATATCCAACATGTCTTTATCCAAAACAGAGAGTTCTTTATTGATGCAAGAACACATAACTTTAGCTGTTTTTTTAGCTACTTTATCAATGTCCTGAGCTTGAACCTTATTGGATGATAAGGAGAAAATAAAAATACATATAACAATTGTGATAGATCTAAGCATATTTTGTAGGGTTTAGGAAGTATAAGAATAAGTTGATTTAGAAGTTTAGATGTTGTTTAAAAATAGCAGAGATCCTTATTTCTAAGGATTGGGTTGGTATAGTAGCTAGTTAGTTGCTTTTTAACAACTTCTCAATAAAATGTGGGGAATATTTGCGACAGCGTATTAAGTTGATAATTCCTTACTTTTTTAATTTTTAGTCAAATCCCGAAGGACTCAAGACAATTAAAACTGAAAAATATTAACTAAGTAGGTGGACACAATTAATTTATAGTTAATTTAATCAGCCTTTTTGCGCTGCACTTCGTTAAAAAGCCTCGTGATAGCGGTGCTATCCCTACGTTTTTTGTCTTGTTCAGCATCAAAAATCCTAATTTACTTATTCTATAACTAATTATGTCCACCTACTTATTGAAGTGTAAGTAAATAATGATCTGTGGTTAATCTTAAAATATGTATATAGTTTAGGATCAACCGCAGATCTATTGAATTATATATAATTTATATGCAATTGTTTAATTTCCTTGTTTAAGTCCCAACATCATAATAGCATAAACGGATTTACACTTTTTTTGTTGGGCTAAAGCAGGAACAACTTGTTCCGCAAAGAAAGTATTGGGGTCAATATCTGTTTTATCCATGGACTGAATCTGATCTTTAAGATTTGTAGATTCCAAACAAGAAGTTAGGTTCGAGCTAATCTGTCCAAGTTTAGCAATCTCTTTTTCTAATAAGGCTCTTTCTTCACTAGACAAGTTACTAAACATTTCTTTGCCTTCGTCTTCATCTGCTTCTACCATAGAGATCATTAAATCTAGAGCTTTAGGATCCATATCCTTCAGGTCTTTGTTTATACACTTACACAAACCTTTAGCTACATTTTTGGCTACTTTCTCAGGGCTTTTTTGGGCGAAACATCCTGTTGTTAGGCCAGCAAATAGTAAAAAACACAAAATTTTGTTGAACATAAGTTATTATTTTTTTAAAAAATGAAAGGATCCTAAGTAGGAGGACATCTATCCATAACAACAAGGATAAAGATAAATATCTAACTGAAACGAATGCAAAAGATTCACTGAAAAATACTGAGTTCTATATTATGCTATATCTGTAACATTGCTGAATACACATTAATAGTCTCAAAATAATATAAACAGAGTAGTCAAATACATGTTACTACTTAGAGTATATCTAAAATTAGGATTTAACCTTGTTGAGCTCTTCAATGTTTAAATGATTAGGAGTATGTTATTTTGCAGGTCAAGCTTTTTGAATTAACAGCTATAACTATTTGTAAAAAATAGACGAAAAGGGGTGAAAAATGACATTCCATATTGACAATCATGATAAATTTAGACAAGCTCCCTACTTAAGGAACAAGATTCATACAAATTAAGTAAAAAAAAGAAGATTTGTTACATTTTTAATAAAATATACTGTGGTAGATATTGGACTAGGTATAGAAAAAATACCCTTGACACTACTCGCTCAAGTTACATTTTTGTTATCCTTATTGTTGTTTGCCTTTCGCCAATGGTGGGGATGGTTAGCAGCGGGTATTTCTTTTCTTCTAGAAATAGTGAGTAGTGTAGACCAACCCTTCTCGAATGCTTTGTTAGTTATTCAAGTTATGCAAATAGGTATAGCTATTTGGGCAGTAGGTCACTGGTATAGAAATTATAAAACAGGGTTGTTTACAGACGATTTAGACCAATCCTTATTAGATGATGAACAAGTACAGTCATGGTCCAAGCAGCTATATCTACAATCTATGTCCTCTTCTCGCTTATTTACTAGCACATTTCTAGGTTTTTTATTTGCTGTAATCTACGCTCTAATTGTGAGAGAATCACATGGTGGTCATATATTCTTAACAGGAAAATGGATTTTTTATAATCTATATTTTTTACATATAGGTTTCTTATGGTCATTTTTATTTCTAATAGCATTACGTTATGTAGAGTCTTGGATTCATTTATTCTTGAGTTGTATTTGTCATATTTTATTATTGGTAGCCATGAACGAGCATACCAACACCATATTTGTATATTTATTAGCAGAATCCGGACTTGCTTTTGTAGGCTTGTTTTATTGGATCCAACAATACAAAGAACAATTGGCACATCGAACTCGTTTTTATGTAACTAAGCCAAAGGCTAAGAATCAATAATACTTAGTTTTTTACGAACAATATTTTTCCCATCATAGACAAATAATTCATTTTTATTCTGTAGTAATATAGCTAATTCCTCAGTAGATAGCTTCAATTCACCAGCCACCGTATTTTTGAGTATAATACTGATAGGTTGACCATTCTTTGATACTTGCCCTTGAATTATCCCTGTTTTTTCTTTTTCCCAATCCCAATCTATTGCTTCATAAGCATCATCATTTTTTATGAAAAGGTTCAAATTTACAGCTGCATCTAATATAGATTCTTTCTTGAACAGACTTTGTGCTTCTAATAATTTGATGTATAAATTAGAAGCTAAAATATCCCGCAAAGCAGAGTCGAAGTCAATTTGGGTATTAATAAAATAAGAACTTCCCTGGTCATGGAAGGGGTATAGATAACTATCTCCTTTGTGAATTGTCCAAACCCTTTGTCCATTAATGGCAATGGAATAAGGAATTTGTCCTCTATACTTATAAATCCGAATTTTTGCGTCAGCTATTTTCTGCCAAAGCTCTAGATAGGGAGGAGTCCATTCTTGAGCACGCTTAATCAGATTAGAAAACAAGGGTTTTTGCTCTTCAAGGCTTAACTTATTGATAGAAACGCTTAGCATTTCCTTCCATTTAGTAGGATAGTCATTTAGATTAATTAATGAAATATTATTATTGAGTGTCCAATTGATGAGTTTGTCCAATGAAATTTTATGATCTTCTAAATAAATCCGTTGTTGTGCAGAGTCATACCAATAAAAATTATGGTGTCTATTTTTTTGATATGTTGTTAGTTCAGCCTTGGTGACATCATTTACACTCTCGGTAATACATAAGAGTGGGACAGAATTTTTGCTAAAGGCTTCCTCGGGCTCAACGTATTTGTACAAAAGTTTGATGATATAAAAATCACTAGAGTTTATGCTAATATTTTTCTGTTCAATCCAGCGAATAGTATTGATAAGAAGAATACTATATTTTTCATTCTTGTCAAGAAATTGTTGAAGTTGCCCCTCATTAAACTGAACAATACCGTCTATTTCACCAGATAGATATTTTCTTAGACGTATGATGGCAGAATCTTCGTTATGAAAACCTAGTACCTGTAAGAAGTTTTTCTTGTTTTTATAGATTTCTTCACTTTGGTTCTTATTTGTTCCTAACCACTCCTCAAGCATTGGAGTACAATTTTCTGATCGAATTAGATATTTATTAGGCGCAATAATTCGCTGCAAGGGATCAAAACCTAGATAAGTTCCAATACTACTTCCTTCAATATTATTCCAGTCTATCTCCGAAAAATGTTTGGAATGCGTTTTCCAAAGTTGAATTAAGAAATCCAAAAAAGTCTTTCTATGTTGAGTCCTAAATTGATAGGTTGATACAATTCCATCACTATATAGCTGTTTATCTTTGATATAAGGTGATTTTACCAAGACATAATCTAACGTAGGATGTTGGTAGAAGGCACCTAAGAGGGTAGAACAATTCTTATATTTTTTATTGAGTAATCGACCTGGTTTGATAAATTGATAATGCTGATAATAATAAGTTCCAGGCTCAAAAAGTTGTTTTCCTGCCAATGTATCAATATAGTAGTTACCGATATATTCTCCACCTAATTCATTAGCATTTGATTGAGCATACGATACTAAGAAAACTAATTGTTCTGCAGTATCCAATGGTTTTTCCTTGTACATGTAGTTTTCTTGCAGTTCATGAGCAATCTCTTGTACCGTGATCGTTTTTTCCAATTCAAAGAGATCGTTCAGTTTTTGGTAACTTAAACCAACGGTATTCATTTGTTGAATCAAGGCTTCGTAGGCTAAATCTTGCTCAGATTTTGCCTTATGTGGAAGCAACTGATCTATTGCCAAGGTAACTTGAATTGTTTTTAGAGACAACGTAATTGACTTGCTTCTACGCAGATCACTAAGCTTATAAAATCTTTTATTATATTGGAAATATATTTTTTCTTGAATGGAAATTCGCATATTTTGGTCATTCTTGAAGTGTTGATAACTCAGCAACAAGATGATGACTTCAAAGGTGTTTTTATCAATGGGTTGGTCTAGATTGACAGTAATTTTGTTCAAATCAAAGATAAAGCGTTTCAACGCTTTCTGGTCACCTTGCAAACGGATGATTTCTAAAAGCGTTTCCTTATCATCTATTTTAGCATGTTTACTAATTTGGAGAACCTTGTCGAGTACTTCTCTCTCCGATCTAACACTCTCTTCCTTTTTATAAGTTTGCAAGCCGTGAGGAAGCAATGCATATTCATTGCTTAAATATTGGGATACATAGGCACTTAACTTACTTTTGGGGTCAATATTACAGTTGCGTTTTGTATCATGTATACAAAGCATAAAAAGACCATCATCAGGGTTTTGCTCCACATAACCTAGATTAAAAAAATCATATTTCTCTAACTTGATAATGTAATGCAGCAAAACTGAAATTTCTTGTAATTCTAGTCCTTTATTTATTCTAGATAGTGACTCAAAGATAGTCCTTGTATTACTAATTGTATTAAAAGGATTATGCTTTAGGTATTGCAGTGTTCCTCTAAGTGGTACAAATACTTTAGATATTTTATACAATGCATTTGCTAATGCATTATAATGACTAACTTTAGATAAGTTACTGTGATGGTAGAAAGATGAACGATCTCTAAATGTAGTGTTTTGTTTTTTTACGTAGTGTGATAACAAGTATACCCGGTTGGCAGAAAGCATTCCAATACCATTGAGGCTATCTTTTCTAGAATAATATTCCACAACATGTTTGTAGAAGCTTGCTCCTGATTGCGAAGTTTTTAGGAAGTTGTTACAAATCTTATCCCAGAAAGGATAAAGAAGTGTTCGATACACTTGCTCAGGTTTGATCATATATGGTACAAGTACATCACTATAATCTTCTTTTTTGATTTCAAAATCGCTTAGCCATTTAGGTGTTTGTCGGTTAGGAGCTAATAGCCGATTTAACTCTTTGTATTCACCTTTTTTGTTTCTAAAGAAAGGAATATTCCAAAGCAGTTCTACTTGTGGGGATAAACTAACATTGATAATACGTTCTAGGATTCTAAATAAATTTAGCTTATTGATCGTCTTCAAGGCTGGACTCATATTAGCCTTTTTCAATATTCTAAAAAACAAATCAATATTTTTGTTATTTTTTAGATAGGATATTTCATCTAAGAAATTCTTTTTCAACGTATCATAAGAGCCAAAGTCAATTTCAGAGAATTTGAATCCTATTTTCCCTAGTAGTTTTTTGACTTCTGGACGATCCAAATAGTCAGGCAAAACTAAAAAGTCATCAGACTGGTTGATTTGCTGAGAGCTATAAAACGCATCACCTACTCGGAAGAGCTTGATTTGTTTTAGATGTTGCTTAAACAGAGCATGCTTAGCCGCTTTTTTATTGAGGTGACTATCCAACTCTTTTAGGAATTGACTAAACTCTTGCGGATTTGCATTGCTCAACCATTCATTAATTTTATGAAGTTCAGTGCTACTTGCAATCAGATAATCTACGCCCCAAGCAGTCAACCCAATTTTATTAGGATGTTCCTTTTCACTAAAATGTTGCAAAACATCTAAGTCTTCCAAGTCCCAATAAATCCAATGATGAGTGTTTACCCCAAAATCTGCTGGTTGTATATCTAGCTCAGTATCCTTGATCCGGACCGTACTTGTATTTCCATAGGGAACTTTCTTATTCTGGGTAGGAATATTATTGCGAATATATTTGAGTAAGGGTTGATATAGGGCTTGCGAAAGCCATTGTGCATGAGGGCTTTGCTCAGAAGGATCTTCAGACGTTAGAATTGCCAAGTACATATTCATGAAACGCTTAGTATCCTTATTTTTGTAGGTTTCTAGCCGTTTGATCCACTCTTTAGCCAACCAACTCAAAACATATTCATTGACTGGATGTTTGTCTACAAATTCACGACGACTGGCATCAATGGCAAAAACATTGCAATGTATGACAAAATTCAGTTGGTTCACCTCTTTTCCCATTGGGAAAAACTTAAAAAAGTTAGGGGTGTTTTGGAGTTCTCCATACTTAGGATTATTTCGCTCATAGGGCTGATAACCTAGCATGAGTTTGATGTCGTTTCGGCGATCATGCCCTTTTAGTTTGTCACCAATGGCATGAAAAGCAGCTGAATCTTTAGGAATTACAAACGTTTCTTCAATGGTTAAATCAATATTCTCACGAATAATTGGTTCATGGTCATTTACATAAATTGTCCCCAAACCTTTCTTATTCATCAACATACCTACAAAATGCAAGGCATAATGAATTCCTCGACTAAAATAGCTGTAATCTTCATTCAATTTAGATTCCTTATCCTTACCCAATTTTAGGAAAAATAAAGTCCCTTGATTAAGATTTGCCGTATCAAATTTATCCTTATGTCGTTTCCAAATATGTGATAAATAGTCTGTGAATTCTCCAAATTCCTTGTCCGAAAATAGACTATTATCATTGCTATCACAGGCATCATAGTGAGCATCACGCAAGGGGAAATCCTTGCTGAAGGGTAGGACAGGTGCACAGGTCAGCATAATCTTGAAGAACCAAGCAGAGTCCAAAGCATCCCAGTTTTTAGTATTTTGAGATAGTTCTAAGGCATCTACACTTTTGGCATTAATCATTTGCTCTAGCTGCTGGCGATTACTCCAACTAAACAGCAAAGGACCTGTATTATCATTCACCAACTCCTTGATACTATTTCCTTCACCCACCATTCTGTGAATTAGTTTGAAACCAATTCCAAACTTACCAATATTCTCCTCTTTTTCCTCTGTTTTGGTGGTTTGTGCAAAGTTTAGAATTGCTTTGATTCCCTTCAGTGAAAATACATCTCCATTATTGATAACCACAAAATAATTATCACTGTAGAACATGTAAAAGTGAGTAGAATTACAATCCACTGCATTCTGTACAAACTCATAAATAGCTTGGCTATCTTGTGCCATATCCAAGACCGTAGCAATTCGGTTTTCGATAATTGGAGCAGAAGAGTGAAAGACATTAAACAATCCACGTTTTTCATCGGGATCTGCTGAATCGGAACCATAGGGGTGACTGTATCCAATAAAGTTTGGATCGCGATCGTTCATTCTTGCATTTCTGGTCAACCATTGTCTGAAAAGGCGTATGTCTTTGATCTTCATAGGGAATATTGCTAAGGGTTATTGTGCCAATAAAACACTTAGTAATATTACTAAATTTATTTTAAAAAAAATAGTGTAGACCTCGTAGGTTTCTAAAACCTACAAGGTCTACACCATAGACTAGCCTAGTTGCATGGGTACATCCATTAACAAGACCTTTGCATTCTTGCTTGCCTTGATAGAGATCTCATTCGTATCCCAAACACCATAACCATCACGCTTTTTGAGTGCTTGTTCTCCAATACTAATCTCGCCTTCTAGAACAAAGGTATAGACCCCATTTTTAGGATCTTTCAGTTGATAAGTCTCCTTTGTTCCTGCCTTCATTTCTCCGATATGGAACCATGCATTTTGGTGTACCCAAACTCCAGCATCCTCTGCATTAGGAGATAAAACCTGTTGGAAAACACTTCCATTTGCTTTTTCAGCCAAAGTAATTTGGTCGTACCGTGGAACTACATTTTTTTTATTTGGAAACATCCAAATTTGTAAAAAACGCACTTCTTTATCAGGGCTTTTATTGTATTCACTATGAAAAATACCTGTCCCTGCACTCATCACTTGAACATCACCTTGGCGGATAGTAGCCACATTGCCCATACTATCTTTATGTTCTAGATCACCCTCTAGAGGAATAGAGATAATTTCCATATTGTCATGGGGATGTTTTCCAAAACCTCTTCCACCTTGAACCACATCATCATTAAGTACACGTAAGACTCCAAAATGTAGACGTTCAGGGTTGTAATAGTTGGCAAAACTAAAAGTATGATGAGATTGTAACCAGCCATGATTGGCATAACCTCTTGTATCTGCTTTGTGTAATACGGATTGCATAGTTGTAATTTCTTTATTGGGTAAATGATTAAATCCGACCTGTTTCATCATTTTATCATAGGTCGATTTGACTGTTTTTGTATTCTTACTGTTGTTAGTTGCATTTAGGGTAGAAGTGCCTGCTGTGACACCTGCTGCACCGAGCAATAACTTTTTTAAAAACTTTTTTCTATCCATAACTATAGTTTTTATTTCGCTTTCAGATCATTTGTTTTCTTTGACTATCTTAAGTAAGAAGACAATACAAATATCCAACAATCTACAGGCTAGAGTGATATGAAAAAGGAAGGGAGATATATAAAAATGTCGTAAAATGTTATGGTATTCTATCTTTCTCTGAATTTACTTGCAGAAATACCTGCATTTTTCTTGAAGAAACTACTAAAATGCAGCGGCTCTTCGAAACCAATAGCATAGGCAATCTCTTTGATAGGTATTCCTGTGTGTAGCAACAGTCGTTTCGCTTCCAAAAGCAAACGATCTTGTATATGTGCCTTGGCAACCTTCCCTGTTACTTGCTTAACTGTGTGACTCAGATGCTTGGCACTAATATGCATTGCAGAGGCATAATCTTTAACCTTGTGCCATGTTTTGAACTTATCTTCTATTAATTGTTTAAAATCACGTAGAATACAGATTTCAGCCTGTTCTTCATTGATTTGAGAATTGTCTAATTGTGTGCTATTATTACAGTAGATAAGAAAGAGTTGGAGTAGGGCTCCTAAGGCTCTGTTTTGATAATTTAGCTTTACATGCAGGCATTCTTCCATTTCCTGAATAATTCGCGTTAAGCGTTTGAAGCTTTGTGGATCTATTTTGAGTGGGGGGGTATCCCCAAAAGGTCGAAAGAGATTGATATTAGAAATAAAACGCTCAGGAATATTATTGGATACCAAAAAGTCCTTATCAAAGACAATAGCCTTTCCTTTTGGTTTTTGCTTGAGCACTACCTGATGCACCTGTCTAGGACTTACAAAATGAACCTCTAAGGGAGCAAATGAAAATTGTTTATAATCAACTATATGCTCTCCTTCAGCTTGTTCGATCAATAAAACTGTATAATAGTCGTGTCGGTGAGGAACATCTGCTTTTCCATCAGATTTTTCATAAATTTGCCCCATATCTAGCACAATAATATTATTCTTTGCTTTTCTGCTTTCTATAGTATTCAAGAACGATTGATTTTTAAACACTTCATGATATAAATTAATTACTTAAAAGCAGATTAATCAACAATAGACTATTCTTTTGGTTGTACCAATAATTTGATTTATTTGAAAGATCTTTAAAAAACGGATCATATCGTGGGAAAACATACACATCGAAATAAAATGCTGCGGACTTTAGCAAAGGAAGAAGTGGATACTTTTTTTGATAAGGCAGAGGTCAATTTGCTTTGTATACATCCCATTTTCATCAAGGTATTATACAAACATTATAGACACCTTATCCATGCTTATGAGACCAAAAATGATTTGGAAGAAATTAAGAAAGCATTATTAGTTCGTAATTTAAAGAAATATGAGCAGGATTTGATATTGCGCAAAGCTAGACAAAAAGCTACATTAGAGGATTCTTTATTAGACAAAGACGAGGTTGATAATATAAAAAGTTTGTTAAAGACTTATCAGAAAGATCATGTAGAATTAGCGTTACTTATTGCGGAGTCTACCAATTATACAATTGATGAAGAATATTATAATAAGTTTACCTTATTTCTAAACGGAGTGAATTCACTTGCTTTTTCGCAACGTGGTTGGCAAAACTGGAAACGTCAAACTAAGTTGTTCAATAAAATAATTAGAATTGGTAAACGGCTACAGGGAACTTCTTATTTAATACTCAGTTTAGTATCCAACAAAACAGGTAATTTGTTAATGCTCAATGATCAAAGTAGCAAATTCCCCTTGCGTTTTACTTGGGAAGAACTGTTTGATTGGGTAGAGCAATTTCCAAAGATAAAGCGATTAATTTTTACCTTTCATACTAGAGATGTAGAATTGAATTTTCCCGAAGGCTTACAACTCCCCTTGAGTGTAGATTTCTTAGAGATCAATGGAAGGTTGAGTAAGCTGACTTTACCGGACAGCTTTGCGCATTATTCACAATTGAAATCTTTGGCGATTTTAGGTACAGGTTGGAAAAGAATCCCCAAACAAATTTTTAAGTTATATCAGTTAGAAAATTTGTACTTACAAGGGAACCTATTAGAAGAAATCGATCCAGAAATTAGCGCTTTACGCAATTTAAGATTACTACAACTGAACTACTGTATACATTTGAAATATCTACCCAAAGAAGTACTAATGTTACCACAATTAACACAGCTCAGTATAGAGCATACACAGATAGATCATTTACCTTTAGCTTTTGTGGATTCTATGATTACCACATTACATGTGAACGGGGGGGCAGGATATCCTTACCAATTCACCTTTTATTACAAACATATTTTATCTGGAAATACACCTTTTGCAAAGGCGTTTAGAAAGTATAAAACATCAGCTTTGGTTTATTTTCAAAACCTGGATAGGGATGTCTTGCAGCAGGGTGCCAGTAAAATCAAAGAATGGATGTTCAATAATATTGAGTATAAATAGCTGACTACAATTTAACTACAAAGTATTCAACGCAACGCAGTTAACCACGCACTGTTCAGCGCAGCTAAAATTAAAAAATCAACGAACTATTAAGAATAATAATCAAGAATAATAATCATGTTGAAAAATCATTTTAAAATTCTACTAGCTTCCAAATCTCCACGAAGACATCAACTAGTAGAACAACTAGGTTGTACTTTTGAGATAATACAACAGGATGCAGAAGAAATAGTACCGGAAGACTTGCCAAGGATAGAAGTAGCCGAATATTTAGCTAAGCTGAAGGCGACTTCTGTACAACATAAACTTCAACAAGCGAATGAAGTGATCTTATGCTCAGATACCATCGTCGTACTCGATGATACGATTTATCATAAACCTAAAGATCATCAAGATGCTATCCGAATTTTATCGGATTTGTCTGGACAAGTGCACCAAGTCATTACAGGAGTTTGCTTGGTACATCAAGACTGGAAGGTTTCGTTTTCGGATATAGCCAAGGTACACTTTGACGAAATTACTCCAGAAGAAATGGAATATTATATTCGAGAATATCAGCCTTATGATAAAGCTGGGGCATATGCTGTTCAAGAATGGATAGGATTAGCCAAAATTAAAAAAATAGAGGGCACATATGCTACTATCATGGGACTGCCCACACATTTAATTTATACAGAATTGTGCAAAAAAATTAATAAATAGCTTTTTTTTTGTTAAACTATTATTTCAGTTTTTGTTTGAAAACTATATTTTTGTTCTAATTGTTAACCTAACAATAGTCCATATTTCCTTGGTTTTTTATCAAAAAAATCAAAAAACATTGCACTTTGCTAACTGATAAATATTGATTATCAGTTATTTATAGAATGTTGCTGGGCCAAAGGTCTAATCGAAATGCCATTATAAATCACATTACCCCAAATATTAGCTTGTCATTTTTTTGTAATCAACTGATAAACAATTCTCAATAAGAATATTTGGTCTTTACTCAGAGTCAAATAATAATGAACTATTAGCTCGAGTGTATTGTGAAAACTTACATAAGTAGATAGATAAAATTATATTGTCAGCAAATTGGAGTACAATTTTTAAAGCAGCAGAGAGTAGGCTTGAAAAGATCTCCAATTGTAGGGGTAGAGAAATTTGTCTAGCTACTCAATAATCTATATCTAAATTATGGGTAGGAAACCAATTAACAAAACACGTGTAGATAATCCTGAAATAAAGCAAGTTTGGATTAAAGAATTGACTCAATTATATTTGAGGAATGGTCTGACGCGCTTTACCATGGATGAGATTGCTTCTAAACTGAACATCAGTAAAGCTACACTTTACAAATATTTTTCATCAAAGGATGAGATTTTGGATGAGGTAGTCAAGCTAAAAATAAAAGAAATAGAGGTTTTTGAAAAATACTTGAATGATACTCAAATTACGTTTTCTGAACGTTACTTTGATGTTATTAAGACGGCATCCTTGATGCTGGCTGAGATGTCAGAACGTTTTCTGTCAGATATACATCAAAAACTCCCCAAGCTTTTCAAACGCATGCGTCAGTTCCAAGATAGAGCATTGTATGCTGCTGAGAAATTTTATCAGCATGGAATAGAAGCAGGTATTATGAACGACATTAATCCAAGAGTACTTGCATTGACTGACAAGATGTTTATACAAGCAGTTTCTAACGAGAAGTTTCTCTCAGAATATGATGTTACTCTAAAAGAAGCTTTGGATGGTTTTTTCTTAATGAAAAGTAAAGGCATTTTTAAGTAAGAGGACAAAAGTAATCGTAGAATTAGAATGATTTTAGTCAGATTCAATGAACAGAACATAGCTGTAGCGGGCTACAGCGAGGCGCTGTGAAGCAGGAGATGGCTTAAAATCAGCTAAAGATGCCTAGGGACTTTTGCTTCGCTGAGCACTTCGTGGTTTTTTGGTCACCTTTTGCAGAATGGCAAAAGGTGAGAGAAGAAATATGCTTAATACTGAACCTACCTATCTACGATAATATTTGGACTGTTACTTAAGTAGATAATAATGGTCTGCGAAGGCTTAGCTTTGCTGAGCCTTTTAGAGTTAGTGTTGCTAAGCTAAACTCCCTAGATTATCAGTTAGTAAAAAACAATATTTTTAACTCTTTGTAGAAGAGTATACAAAATCACGGACGACTATAGTTAGGGGAGAGCCTCATAATCCTTGCTTGGCATACAATCTATACCCATAAGCTTCATCGCTTATTACAAGGGGCCAACCACCCACTGCTTGTTTTGATTTCTCGGATCAAGCAACGGTAAGATTTTGCTTTGGATCTCGCTTTGTAACAGATCAATAATTTGCTTCTTGACAAAGTGTTTGTGTATAACTAGCCCTATACTACGCACAGGAACTGAAGTTTGAAATGCTCTCAGCTTTCGCTTTTCTTCCACCGATAGATCTAATGTTGCTAAATAGGGCAGTAGTGTGGTACCGTTCTCTGCTTTTACAAACCGAATAAGACTATCTAAAGAACCTGCCTTAAAATGAAAATTCAGAGCATTTGTATTGGTGTGATCTTTTAATTTACAAATCTTCTTTACCTGAGTAGACAAACAATGTCCCTCTTCTAATAGCCACAAATGTTTGTAGTCGATATCTTCAATACTCACAGTAGAGGAAGGGGTATGAGACAGTTGGTCATAGAGTACAAAAGGCTCATCATAGAGTGGAATTTCTATAAAATTATCATTCTCAAAAGGTATAGCGGCAATTCCAATATCTAACTCTCTTTTGAGTAACAAATCGATAACTGTTGAAGTTACCATTTCACTTACTGTAAAATTTATTTTGGGAAGTTTACGCGCAAAATTATTCAAGAATCGTGGTAAAATATAAGGAGCAACTGTAGGGATGACTCCGATTTTTAGCTCTCCAATGAGTTCTCCTTTGAGTGTTTGGACCACTTCTGTTAGATTTTGCACTTCCTTAGCGATCATTCTCAATTGCATCAATATTGACTCACCTTCTTTCGTGATGGTCACAGGCTTTGTTTTACGATCAAAAATGCGAATACCAATCTCATCTTCGAAACGCCCAATCATAGTACTTAAGGTCGATTGCGTGATAGAACAGCGCTTGGCAGCCTGACCAAAATTGCGCAATTCTGCTACTGCAATCACGTATTGCATCTGTTGAATATTCATTTATGAAATCAATATTAGTATTGAAAATATCGTTTTTATAAATCAAAAGTAAATTATATATTTGTAACAAACAAACTATTTTTTAAAAAAAAATACCAAAATGGACAGTAATAATTCAGGAAAGTGCCCTTTTAGTGGAAACACTAAAAGAGAAAGAGTTACAGGGGGTACTTCAAACAAAGATTGGTGGCCTAATCGATTAGATTTAGGCATTCTTCGTCAACATTCTAAGTTGGTTAATCCAATGGACGAAGATTTTGATTACGCAAAGGAATTTAAGAGCTTAGACCTAAAAGCACTTAAGGAAGATATTTATGAATTGATGACAAAATCTCAGGATTGGTGGCCTGCAGATTATGGACATTATGGTCCATTTTTTATCCGTATGGCTTGGCATAGTGCTGGTACCTATCGCGTTTCTGATGGACGAGGTGGTGGAGCAACTGGCAATCAGCGTTTTGCACCTTTGAATAGCTGGCCGGATAATGGCAACTTGGATAAAGCTCGTCTTTTACTGTGGCCAATTAAGCAGAAGTATGGAAAAAAAATCTCTTGGGCTGACTTATATATCTTAGCAGGAAACTGTGCACTAGAGTCTATGGGTTTCAAAACCTTTGGTTTTGGTGGTGGTCGCGAAGATATTTGGCAACCAGAAGAAGATATCTATTGGGGAGTTGAGAATGAGTGGTTAGGTGATAAGCGTTATACAGGTGACCGTGAGTTAGAGAATCCATTAGGTGCAGTACAAATGGGATTGATTTACGTAAATCCAGAAGGGCCTAATGGTAATCCTGATATCTTAGGTTCTGCCAAAGATATTCGTGAAACCTTTGCTCGTATGGCAATGAATGACGAAGAAACAGTTGCTTTGGTTGCAGGTGGACACACCTTCGGGAAAGCACATGGAGCAGGCGATGCTGACTTGGTAGGTAGAGAGCCAGAAGGTGCTAGTATGGAATCGCAGAGTATGGGATGGTTGAGCAAATATAAGTCAGGTAAAGGTGTAGACACGATTACTAGTGGTATTGAAGGTCCTTGGACACCAACACCTACACAGTGGGATAACTCTTACTTTGATATGTTGTTTGGTAACGAGTGGGAATTGACTAAGAGTCCTGCTGGTGCTAATCAATGGCAAGCTAAAGATTTGGCAGATGAGAATCATGCACCAGAAGTGGATGGTTCTGAGAAGCGTGTTCCTTTGATGATGACTACTGCGGATTTAGCTATGAGATTTGATCCTATTTATGGACCAATTTCTAAGCGTTTCCACCAAAATCCGGATCAATTTGCAGATGCTTTTGCTAGAGCATGGTTTAAGCTTACGCACAGAGACATGGGCCCAAGAGCATGTTATTTAGGCCCAGACGTACCAAAAGAGCATTTAATATGGCAAGATCCAGTACCAAAACAAAAATACAAAATTAAAAAAAGTGAAATCAAAAAACTTAAAGCTCAAATTTTAAAATCAGGGCTTAAAATTTCAGAATTAGTATCAGCTGCGTGGGCATCTGCATCGACTTTTAGAGGTTCCGATAAAAGAGGTGGAGCAAACGGAGCAAGATTAAGACTTGAACCTCAAAAAAATTGGGAAATAAATAAAGTTTCAAAAACTGATAAGGTGATTAAAGCTTTAGAAAAAATAAAGAAGCAATTTGATGGTAAAAAGAAAAATGTTTCAATCGCTGACTTGATAGTTCTAGGTGGTTGTGCTGCCATTGAAAAAGCTGCTAAAAAGGCTGGTCATAAAGTTAACGTTCATT
>JAKVCT010000269.1 GCA_022448995.1 Saprospiraceae bacterium | reverse complement strand
CGTTTAGCTTCGCTGAGCCCTTCGGGGTTTTCGCCTCGTTCAGCATCAAAAACCCTGAAAGGCTCAACGAAGTTAAACCTTGTGAATTATTGTAAAATTAATTATGTCCACCTACTTATTTTAAAGAAATCCTCTGAAGTGAAGGAATAAAATTCCAAAAATTACCCAAAAAAAGGTGAATAAAAAACGGATCGTATCATCATGTTGTTCATGAGTTTCCTCCCACGAAATTTTAGTTGAACTAAAGGTGTTAATTAAAGCATAGATTGTAAAATGACTTGTTAGAAGAAGGACAGGCGTCGCACAAGTCATAGTAATAATGATTTCACCAAGCATAGTTTTTTGGTTTTAATTCTCTTTGTTTTTACACTTTTTAGATCTACTAATTTGTAGAAGCTTGCAGTTTTTTGCGTACTTTCATCAGTATTTTTCCCAGTTTATTCAAGCCTTTTTTCTTAGCACCTTCCCCCCAATAATCATCATAAGGAGAAGCTTCAATCAGAATAGCATCCTCTGTTTCCAAGAGTAATTTAGTCAGTTCTTTGTGTTGTGTAAATTTAGCATAAACGGCATCATACATAATATTATCCTTTACCTTTTCCCAATCGCGGCGAAGAGGCACTTTTCTGGAGCGACCTAACTGTGCAGCACGCATAGGCGAGGGCGCTTTTTTGATTTTGCTAGAATGATTTCTATCAAAGAATTTATGTGCTTGAAAATAGTGTTCAACCGTTGCCCACTCTTGTCCTTTGAGGCGAATGGGATGACCAGAAAAATTAGAAAACTCACCATAAGAAGCATTCACACTATAGAATCGAATTGTTGTTTGCATGATTTTTTAAGGTTAGAAAACTTTATCCATTATGCTCAATGCCAATGCAATAAGAAATGTTATTGATAATGCAACTGTCAATAGAACCGCACCTTGCCGATATTTCTTAATCACCTGAATAAAGCGAATTCTTTTGTTGCCAATTGTAATGAGATAACCCCAAATTAGGAAATTACTCAATAGATAAAAAATAGGGACTAGAATACAGAGTATAGCCACAAAAATTATGATAAATCTAACCATTACAAATTAGCAGTTTCTATGATAGAATATTTATAAGCTAACGTAGATTATAAAAAAATAGTTGCAGAATCATTAAGTCGTAAAATATCGATGTACCATCATGGAGAAGAAGATTTTTATTGGCACAGAGCTACCGGTTTGCGCTGTATACATAATTATCCTTCCAGAAATCCTCTAATTTCCCTTCCGTTTCCATTGCTTTTAGATATTGATATTCTAGTTTATTATGCCTAAATACAACCATAGCATTTGCTTGCCATATTCGACGTATTAGATATTTCTCCATAGAAGCAAATTCCTCAGGATAAGCATTTTGAACTCTAGCCCAGTACACTTCATTGATTTTGGATATAGTTGCTTGAACAGCCACAAAATCTTTAAGCTTTGTATTATCGTCAAATTTTATGTAGATGATCGGATTATTAGGTGGCTGATAAATCGTTCCTAGATGTTCCTCATGAATACGTTGATGGAATTTTTGAACTTTTTTGTGTTGTTGTAAGGTTTCGAAAAGTTCTGTTTGGTCTATTACCTTATTGTCATCAATTATCAAACTACCATTCCCATTAATTTTTAATGTGATTACTTGATCAGATTGTGTCAGGGTATGATACCAGATGGGGAGAATCATTGGTGGTGGTGGCGGTGCTGCTGGGATGTTTTCTAATTTTAAGAGTTTCTGTCTTATCTTACCGTATAGTGGATTCATTATACGAGTTGATCTAAGCTTAATAAAGGTCTGTTTATCCTTGATTGAATTGACTAGTTGAATGGATGGAGTAGATCCGGATGTAGGTGTAAAATAGTTTAACTTGCTAAACAAATCATCAAATATCGTATAATTTATATCTTGGTCTGCATAAACATACCATATTTTTTTGTTTGAATTGAAAGGGCTTTCTGTATTGAGCTCATGCGAGTTTAAGATCATTTGAGCCACACTATCGGCTACATAAGGTTGGAAGTCTATTCCCATGATATTAGGAATACAAAAATATAGATCATTTGTTTGCTTTGTATAAGCCAACCAAATCATCAAATCTTGGTTAGAACCTGTCGTTCTAGAGCTAAATGAATAAATACTATTACTATCGCTAAGATTAGGCAAGTTCAAACGGTAGGTTTCTAATACAGATTCAACCTTGAAATAACTTGCCAAATCTTCCGAAATTGTTTTTTGAGCTTGCTCAGTCTCTGAACTATTACTGCAAGAATGAATAAAAAGGCATCCCAATACGATTACTGTTAATTTTTGAAATACCAATAGTATTTTTTTATACAAGAGGATAAAAGTACTCATAGAACAGATATAGAATGATTTTATACGGAATTCAAAAAGAAATGTCGTAATAAAGCGAAGGAGTTATTTGACGGATCAAGGCAGATAACCTAGGGATAATGAATGATCAAGAGGCTATCTAACCTAATGCAGATACAGGGAATAAAAACTAGTCTTTATACGACAGGAATTATTGAATTCCATATTAGTTGACTCTGTGAAGTCAAAGATAGTTACGAAAATATTTGCTCTACTTACTTTAGTGGAGCTGTCTCAAAAGGTACATTTCGAAAAATGCAACCAAATTAAATTTTGAGTTTCATTTTTTATTTGGCGCAGAGCCGAAGGTCTGCGCTCTAGATTGATATATTTAGTATCTAAAGCGAAGGCATTAACTACGTTGATCCTTTCAGGATTTAACTAATATTCTGGTTGTAAAAATCAACTTTTACTTTTAAGACAGCCCCTATTTACTTATTACAGCGTATTTATGCAGTTTATTTCATTTTCATAAATGCATTTATAATATCTGCTGAAACCTGTCCAGGCTGCCAAAGAAATGTGATCAATAATACAATGATACCCCCAACTAAGTAACGCATAACATACTTCTCTTTTAGACTCACTAAAGCATAAAGACTACCCAAAGTACTTATGCCTAATAAAACATAAATTGCAATTTTAAAATCAAAAGGCATATTATAGCTATTTGTTTTAAATTGAGCATGAACAATCAACATAATAATGCCTAAAACTAAAGGTACGCTCAAAAACTTAAAGGCATTTTTGCGACTGACAATCTCACCAGTCATAAAAATAAGTCCAAAGATAGAAATTCCGATAAAGCTGTAGAGTAACATATTTGTACCTAATGCTTGTCGAACAAAGGACATGTTTCCTAAAGTAAGTGGGAGTAGACAAAATGTGCGTGTCAAGGCAGCACTGAAGCGCCAGTTTTGTTCCTTTCTGAATTTTTTGATCAAAAACGGAAAAATAAATAAGTATATACAAATACCTACATTCAAGATTCCTGAAATTGAAAGTGTAATACTTGGCATACTTTCATAGATTTCTCTAAAAAATAGCTGAAAGAAAATAAAGGTACTTAGCAAGATCACATCAATAGTGAAAAAACGATCAATATCCGATTGGTTTACTTGGTTTTGCATCTTGTTTAAAATTTTAGGAGTTGGAAATGAATAAAAAATGTTGATAACGCGCTTTTAACGCGATTTAATGATAAAGTTACTTTAATAATTCTTGAAAAAAGTAGCCCGAATCTTTAATGATTCGTTTTTGTGTTGGATAATCAACATAAACTAACCCAAATCTAGGGTGATAGCCTTCTGCCCATTCAAAATTATCCATCAATGTCCAGACAAAATAGCCACGAACATCCATACCTTCTTGCTGCGCACGATGTACATTGCTCAAATAGTCCTTGAAAAACTGTACACGACGCGCATCATGTACACGATCACCTGTGACTTTGTCGGGGAAAGCTGCTCCATTTTCTGTAATGATGATTGGAGGCAGATTTTTATACTCATTGAAGCGTTTAATAATCTTATAAATACCCTCTGGATAGACTTCCCAACCCATTTGGGTCAAATCTTCACGAGCAACGCCCCATTTTTCAGGCTTTTCTTGGTTGAGCCAAATGAATGGAACAGGAAAACGCCTAGCAACTACACGGGTGTAGTTCTGCAAACCGATGAAATCAAAGTCAAATTTGAGTTTTGCTAAATCATCTCCTTGAATATACTTGTGAATCTTGTGCAAAAAGCGAAAATTCTTGGTTGGATAACCTAACCCCAAGCAAGGTTCTATAAATAATCGGTTGAGTAGAATATCCAAACGATAAGCAGCCGCTTCATGCTTCTTCAGACCGCCTTTGGGTTCTACATGCGAGCAAGAAAAGGTAGTACCAATATAAGCATCCTTTACATTTTCTCTGGCAATACGTCCGCCTAGAGCTTGTACCATAGCCGTGTGGTGTGTTGCCTTCAGAAATCGGCTAGGAGAGAACTTACCCGGTGCGTGAATGCCCGCCATATAACCCAAAGAGGTAAATGCCATGGGTTCATTGAGTACCATCCAATTTTTTACCTTGTCGCCATAGGATTTTGTCATGGTTTGTGCAAATTCACCAAACCAATCAATCACATCTCGGTTTGACCAACCGCCTTTTTCTTCCAAAATTTGAGGTAAATCCCAATGGAACATCGTGATCCACGGCTCTACCCCTTTTTCTAAACAGCTATCTATTACGCGATGATAAAAATCTATCCCTTTTGGATTGACTTTTCCAATGCCATTAGGCAAAATTCGTGGCCAAGAAATAGAAAACCGAAACACATCAAAGTTCATATCTTTGACTAGCTGAATATCTCCATCATAACGATTATAAAAATCACAAGCAATATCTGCATTTTCACGATTCTTGATCTTTTTGGGTCGAGTATGTGTGAAATGATCCCAAATGGATGGACTTTTACCATCCTCATTCCATGCACCTTCTATTTGGTAAGAGGCTGTAGCCACCCCCCATTTAAAATCGGATCCAAAATCTTCTTTCTTAAATGGTATGTTGGTTTCTTTTTTCATGATAGGAGATAGGGATTTGTCTGTAAGGAAGTAATTATAAACAAAAAAAGATAATGTCTTGTAACAGACATTACCCCAATATAAAATATCTTTTGGCTTAAACCAATATCTAGGTGTTATAAATTTACTTTCCGCTAGCGCCCATGAATAAACGATCCCAACGAACACCATCTGCTAGGCGTCCATTCTTCAAGGATAACCAAACAAAAAGTGGTTTACCCACAATATGATCCTCTGGGACAAATCCCCAAGATCTAGAATCAGCAGAACGATTACGATTATCACCCATCATCCAATAATAATTCATCTCTATGGTATATTCACTAGTTTCTTTATCATCTATGTAATATTTACCATCTTTACGTTCTAACTTATGTTCTTCGTAAGCTGTGATAATACGTTCGTACATAGGTAGAGTTTCTGGACTGAGTTGAATAACATCTCCCCGTTTAGGAACAGTGATGGGACCATAGTTATCGTTCGACCATTTGTAATAACGACGATCATAAGGAAATATTTTTTGCTCAGTAGCTAAATCTAAATGACGATTGACCTTGAGTCCTTCTTCTTTTTCTAGACGTTCTACTATTTTAGGATTGGTATAGATTGCATTGAAAGGTTGCCCAACATTATCTCGAGCTTTATCAATACTTAGTAAGTCACCATATTTTTTGGTTAATACTCTTGGTGAAAAATCGCCTTCTACTTTATGCTCATACCAAATACCATCTAGCATTGGGGCCACTTCATCATTTACTTTGAGGATACCATTATCTACCTGAATTTTATCGCCTGGAATACCTACACATCGTTTGATATAGTGATCACGCTTATCCACAGGACGAATAGCGATTCTACTTTTTAACTTTCTTAATAAGGCTTTACGAACTTTATCAGGATCATTGTTAGAATTGTCTGAAGTATAGGCAATTTCAGTTTGTCTAACCATATTGTGATAATCTTCCGGATATGCTGCTCCTTTGATAATCGTATCACCCTCTGGATAGTTGAAAACTACTGGATCATAACGCTCCACATTTTGGATAGCAGGAGCTCTATGATAACCCCACTTTACAGATTTACTGTAGGATTCCCCTCCCGTAAAAGGCATTGTGTTATGCAATAGTGGGAAAGAAACTGGTGTCATTGGCATTCTAGAACCATAATGTGCTTTACTTACAAATAGGAAATCTCCAACTAATAGGGAACCCTCCATAGACTCTGTTGGAATCGTATAAGCTTCGATCAAAAACATACGAATAAAATGTGCTGCAAATACCGCAAAGATGATAGATTCAGACCATTCGCGTGCAAGTCCTTTCTTTGGGAAAGGATTTTCTTTGGTCAAGGCTTTGAGTGCTTTTTTATCTTTAGTCTTTTGAGCTATTTTATAACGTTTTTTGAGATCTTTTTGAATACTCCACACTGGACCTAAAAAGCTTAAGTTTTTATCCATTCCCATAAGAGGCAAGTAAATAAAGGGGAAGGTTACTGCTGCAGCATGCTGCCAAAACCCAAAACGTTTGAAGGACTTACATAAATCAATTAACATACCTGCTCCTATAAAAAAGCCAACAATGGGCACAAATAACATAATCACATGCCAGGTAGGACGCCCTACTAATTTACACCATTCTAGCTCACTATATATAGGAATGAGTGCTTTCCATGTAGGTATATCTACCTTTTCGAAGATTTTATACAAACCTAATCTTGTAATTAGATAGGCAATACCAAGTATGATAAATGTCATAATATTATAGCTTAATAAAGGTTATTTTAGTTTTTTGTATGGCAAGAATTGATATTTTTAGTTGAGTGTTAGGTCACAAAGAGATCGTGAAATATAAGTTTGTGGTTAACTAAAAAGCAAGGGAGCTTATCCGTTTATGTAGGCAATATTTAGGTTTTTGTAGAGGACGAATCGCCTGTTTTGGAC
>JAKVCT010000268.1 GCA_022448995.1 Saprospiraceae bacterium | reverse complement strand
GATGCCAATGGTATTAGTCGCCTAAAGATTTATTCAGGAGCGCGTAGTGGAGATAAATGGACAAATATCCAAGAACTACCGTTCAACTCTGATGAGTATTCTTGTGCTCACCCTACGACGACTAGTGATGGTGATAAGATGTATTTTGCTTCTGATATGGAAGGCGGTTTTGGTGGAATGGATATTTATGTTTCTTATCTTGAAGGTGGAAACAAGTGGAGCGCACCTATCAATTTAGGACCAGAAATTAACACAGAAGGTGATGAGACTTTTCCGTTTTTGGCCAATGACGGAACATTGTATTTTGCTTCTGATGGACATACAGGTTTGGGAGGCTATGATGTTTATTTCTCTAATGTAGAACGTGGAATTTGGGATCCTGTTACTAATATTGGTTATCCTATGAACACGCGTTTTGATGATTTTGGAATTACCTTAGATTCTGCTGGTGTGCGTGGTTTTATTGCTTCTAATAGAGAGGGGGGCAAAGGCTTAGCTGATATTTATTCTTTTACACGTAGAGCTGTTGAAACAGAAATATTAGTCTTTGACAAACTTTCCGGAGAAGGTATTGAGGGAATTGAGTTAGTCTCAGAATGCTTTCCAAGAGAAGTTTTTATAACTAATGTTGATGGTAAAATTAATATAGATTTACCTTTAGATTATTCCTGTACTTTTAAGATTAATTCTGATCAATATGGTGAAAAAACAGTTGATGTTTCTACTCAAGGATTCCAAATGCGTACAACTTTATTCTTTGAGATTCCTCTAGAAATATCAGAACTTGCTTTTGATGTGAATGGTTCTGTTCGTGATAAAAAAGGCAACCCTATGGAGGGTGCAGATGTTATCTTGTTATCAAGCTGTGGTGGAGCATCGCAGACTGCCAAAACAGATGCTACAGGGGATTATAAGTTTCAAATTGCGCCAAGCTGCTGCTATATGGTACGTGTGACAGCTCCAGGATTCTTTACTTCTATTGATACGTTTTGTACCAAGGGAGTAACTAAACCTCAGACGTTTGAATCTACTGTAACCATGTCTAAGTTTTGGGAAGAAAATATGTTGACTAATTTGCCTGATGATACTTCATCTATTTATGTAATTGATAATATTTATTATCGTTTAGGTGCTGTACAACCTATTATGGGATCTTCTTCAGGGGTAGAGGATTTATTGACGTTATTGCGTAATAATCCAGAAGTTGGGGTAGAGGTTCGTTCTCATACAGATTCTAGAGGAACAACTTCTGATAACTTCAATTTATCTACTAAAAGAGCAGAATGGATTGCAGAATACTTGATTGAGAATGGTATTCCCGAAGATCATGTGAGCTACAAAGGATTTGGCGAATCTCAACTAATTAATGGTTGTTCAGATGGTGTATCCTGTTCTGAGCGAGAACATAAACTCAACCGTAGAACAGAGTTTAGAGTGATTCGTATGGAAAGTAACTAGATGATTTGTTTCATTGAATCTTCTGAATTTAATCTAAGCTTAAAAGTACTCTATAGGTTAGCGTAAGTAGATAGCCACAATTAATTTGTATTTAACCCCGAAGGGCTCTACGAAGTAAATTCAAGCAGCCTTTTTGCACTGCACTTCGTTAAAAAGCCTCGTGATAGCGGTGCTATCCCTACGTTTTTCGTCTCGTTCAGCATCAAAAACCCTGAAAGGCTCAACGAAGTTAAATCTTGTGAATTATTATAAAATTAATTATGTCCACCTACTTATAAAATAACTTTGATATAGAATCCTAAAAGGCATATTCTCCAAGAATATGCCTTTTTTTTATGGGATTTTATTTAAAAAGTAGATCTGATGTAGAAATTAGAAGGATTTTGATGTATTTTTGCACACGTTTATAAAGAAGTTGTTTGAAAAATCCTAATTAGTTGTTAGACAATACCTTGAAAGCCAAATGCTTTAGCTACTTTTTATTCACTAGCTTTGTTTGGTTTTTTGGGTACTTATCGACCATTCTATTATGAATTCTTAAGCAACTTTAGAAAAAATAAAGGTTAGGGTAGAGTCACTATCATCAAGTAAGTGGACAAAAGAAAGCGTAGAATGGTTTAACGAAGCTAACCGTAGTGATAGTGGAGCTGTCACGAGGCTTTTTAATGCTGATTTCAGGAAAAAGATTACTGAAGTAAATACAATTAAATTCGGCTGTAAGTACTCAATGAAGCTAAAGACCAAAAAGTCACAAGCTATTCTACACTATGCAAAATATGCTCTAAATTGTTTTCAGCCTATTCCTAAAAAAAATGGTTTATGTTCCTTAAGTCTATTAACATTTTACTACTACTTCTTAGCACGTTTATTGTTTTTGCTCAATCTCCAGAAATAGAGAAAGCTAATGGTTTTTATGAAAGAGCACTGTACAAAGAAGCTATTCCTTTGTATGAAATTGCATTGAGCAAGGCTGAACAACCACCCGAAGTTATTTATCGCCTAGCAGAGAGCTATCGTTTAACCAATGATCCTGTGAAGGCAGAACAATGGTTTGCCGAAGTAGTCAAGTATCCTCAATATAGAAAACATACCTTTGAGTATGCTCAGATGCTTAAGACAAATAGAAAGTATGATCAAGCAATTGAGTATTTTCTGGAATATGCTACAATCGATCAAGAAAAAGGGGAGCATTTTGCTAAATCTTGTCGATATGCAGCAGGTAAAATTGATAAGCGTAATTATAATTTTTCCGTAGAGGAACTTGCTGTGGTGAATTCTAAAAGTTCTGATTTTGCACCGGCAATTTATAAGGAAAAACTCGTTTTTTCTTCTTCTAGAAGTGTAGCTATAGAGCGAGACGGTGAAACTACATGGACTAATGATGCTTTTAACCAACACTATATCTTGCACAAAAACTACAAGGATAGTCTAATTGTCAAGCCTCTAAGAAACTTTATCGGTAAAGATATTAATGATGCACCTGTAAACTATGCAGAACGAAGTAATACTGTAGCCATTACTTCAAATAACTTTATGGATGGAATTCGTCACATTGCAGGTAGTGGTTTAATGATGGATATCTATTTGTATGATATCATTTCTGTTAGAGAATGGGATCATAAAAGCGAAAAATTCTTCGTGTTTAATGCTAGTGTAGATGATAAAGATCCTTTTTCGACTGGACATCCTACGTTCACCAAAAGAGGAGATGCTATGTACTTTACCTCTAATCGTCCCGGTGGATTTGGAGGGTATGATATATATGTTTGTTACAAGACTTCTCGGGGTTGGACAAAACCTAAGAACTTAGGCTATCCTGTAAATACACCAGGCAACGAAATGAGCCCCTTTATTGATACACGTGGTCGATTGTATTTTTCTTCTGATTGGCATCATGGTTTGGGAGGAATGGATATATTTACTGCAGAGCGTTTATCCTTTGGTTGGGGGAATATTCAGAATATGGGAACAGGTGTCAATAGTCCATATGATGATTTATACTACTGTTTTGATGCAGATAAAAAGGAAGGATATTTTACGTCTAATCGCTTGACAGGAACAGGTAATGAGGACATCTATAAAGTGAAACAAGAGCAATTATTCGCTTCGCGCAAACCTTCTAAAATGAATGTTGGGGAGAAACTAGTCTTGGGTAAAATCTACTATGAATCAGGGCAAGCAGTTATTGAAAATCCCAACACAGAAGATTTTTATCAGTTGCTATTGGTGTTGACAGATAATCCTAAGTTAGTTGTTAAGATCAACTCCTTTACAGATTCTAGAGGAACTACAGATAATAACTTAAGATTGTCTCAGAGACGTGCTAAGTCTATTATGAATTTCTTGGTTTCCAAGGGAATCAATGCTAAACGCGTGGTCTACGATGGATATGGAGAGGCATTCCCTACCAACAAGTGCGTAGATAATGTACCTTGTACTCAAGAGGAACATGCTAAAAATAGACGAACCGAAATTTTTGCCATTGGGACATTAGGCGAAGATGGGAATGCTATAATTAGTTATAATGCAGAACCAGGTAAACAGGGGTTTATCGACGCTCAGACTGTTGCACTTAATGATTTGGCAAATCGGAATAATAAAACAAATCCAAGAGCAAAAACGACTAAATATAGTTCTTCTAAACCTACTAGTCGAAAACCTGTTCGTAAATCACACTATGCGATTGGAGACCAAATAGATATTGCTACTATTAATTACGCACATGGTAAGTCTACTATTGATGAAGCTAAATCTCCTGGACTCAAGGAGCTGAAGGAAGTACTCAAAAATCATCCTCATATTGTATTAGAAATTGCTGCACATACGGATGCAACAGGTTCTTCTAGTTATAATTTGAACTTGTCTCAGAAAAGAGCTGATGCTATTAAAAAATATCTGCTGGGAAGAGGTGTTTCTTCTAGTCGTCTGGTTGCAAAAGGCTATGGAGAGAGTAAGCTGCTCAATCGTTGTAAGGATGGTGTCAAATGTTCAGATGCAGAACATGCTGCAAATCGACGTACTGAATTTAAGGTAATTGGACAGAAAGGATTTAAAGTTGGTGATATTATTAAGGTTGAAAATATCAACTATGAACGTAATGCTGCCAAGATTGATACACGTCGCTCTTCTGGCTTGAATGAGATTGTAAAGATTCTAAAAGAAAACAAGATTAGTGTAGAGATTCGATCACACACAGATTCTAAAGGATCATCTAGTTATAATCTAGAATTGTCACAGAAGCGAGCAAAAGCTATCTATGATTATTTAGTTAAAAACGGTGTGAATAAATATCGATTGAAATATAAAGGATACGGAGAAACCAAGCTATTAAACCGTTGTAAAGATGGGGTTCGTTGTTCTGATACAGAACATGAAGTCAATAGGCGAACAGATTTTAAGGTGATTGGATTAAAATAATCGGATACCCAAATCAATAGCCCAAATAACAGGATAATTAAAGAGATTGTTAGACCTATAGTAAGATTTATTGCGAATAAAGTTCTGTATTACAAATACTATTCGCAATAAATTCTAGTATGAAATTGAAGTTTTTGTTAAGGAAGTTGTTGGAAATATCTAGTTAGTTGTAGCATAATTCATTGAATGCCAATGATTAAAGTTCTTTTTGCTTTATCGTAGCACTGTTACAGAACTAAAAGAAGCTTTATCTTGAGGTTCATCAAGTAATTATACACCAAGCTGTCTTCTTTTTTAACAATTTCAAGGCGAAAATCGAAATAGAAAGAGGAGTATGTTTATACAAACTCCTTATTTTTTAATCAAAATTAGCTTTATGAGCTCTTTTCAGTCTAATGATCGTGTTTTGGAACATTCCACGACTAAAAAAACTTTTTCTCAAACTCGAAAACCAAAAGATATGTCTCGGATTTTCAAGAAATATGCAGACTTATTAATTAATTATTGTGTAAGCCTTAAAAAAGGTGAACGCTTGTTGGTGCAAACTACCACTTTAGCAGAACCCCTAGCACGTGAGGTCTATAGAGCAGCATTACGTGCGGGAGGGCATCCACACATGCGTTTTGAATTTAGAGAGCAGTATAGAATTAGAATGAATGAAAGTGCAGAGCACCAATTACGTTACGTGGATCCCACTTATGCATTGGCTATGGAAGAGTTTGATGCTTATATTGTAATTAGAGCTCCATTTAACAATCGTGCTTCACAAAATATCAACTTTGATAATGCCAAGATCGCAGCAGAAGCACTACGTCCATATCGCAAGCGTTATTCTGAGCGTACAGCAACCTTGGATATGAAACGTAATCTATGTGAGTTCCCAACTTCTGCACATGCACAAAATGCAGGAATGTCACTGGAGGAGTATGAGGATTTTATTTTTAATGCTTGTTATTTGTATGATGATGATCCAGCAGCGCGTTGGAGAGAGGTTTCTGCACATCAGCAAAGAATTGTTGATCTGCTGAATCAAAAAGAAACAATTCGTTATAAAGGTAAAGGAACTGATATTACTTTTTCTATCAAAGGACGTACTTGGATCAACTCAGATGGTAAAACCAATATGCCTTCAGGTGAAGTGTATACCTCACCAGTAGAAGATTCTGTGAATGGAACTATCCATTTTGCTTATCCTTCTGTGTATGTTGGAGAAGAAGTAGAAGGTATTACACTTTGGGTAAAGGATGGTTATATTGAGAAATGGGAAGCAAAGAAGGGGCAGAAATTGTTGGATAGAATTTTTCAAATTGAGGGTTCTCGTCGTTTTGGTGAAGCTGCTATCGGTACCAATATGCGTATTCAGAAACCCGTAAAAAATATTTTATTCGATGAGAAGATTGGGGGTACAGTGCATATGGCTATCGGACAATCGTACTTGCAGACTGGTGGTAAGAATAACTCAACTATTCACTGGGATATGATTGCAGATATGAAAGATGGTGGTGAAATTTATGCAGATGATGAATTGATTTATCAAAATGGTCATTTTATCTTTTAGGATAAGATAGAGTATACTATAGCATAAAAGGGGCTGTCTAAAAGGTAAAAGTTGATTTTTAAAATTAATCTTGCCTTTTAGACAGCCCCTTTGTCTACACCTATTTTTCCAATACTTTATAAAACATTATTACACTAAAATACAACAACGTTTTAACGTTGGAAATTCAAGTTGGGAGTATCTTTCAATAAACTAATTGTGATGGGGAGGTATTGCATACAACGTTGGCGCAGCTAAAGGCTGTATTTATGTAAGATATGAAATATCTGGAATAAATATGGTCTTTAGCTGCTGTTGTTTGTACGTAACGACCGAAGGTCGATGGGTATTAACAACAGCAGCGTAGCTGCGCCAACGTTGCTTGCAATGTCGACCATAGGGAGGTATTGCATACAACGTTTAATGTAAAATGCGTTTTAATGCATTTTTAAGTAGATAGCCACAATTAATTTGTATTTAACCCCGAAGGGCTCTACGAAGTAAATTCAAGCAGCCTTTTTGCGC
>JAKVCT010000267.1 GCA_022448995.1 Saprospiraceae bacterium | reverse complement strand
GGATACAAAGAAGAGCAACCAGCTACAGAACTAAAGATGCCCAAAGAAGATGTAGCTACCTTGGCTAAATTAGAAGATCCAATTCAACAAGCAGTATTAGAACATCTACATCTAGAAGTTAATAACCCCAAACACAAGCGTCGAGCAAAGTGGAGTATTTCTAGAGTTTTATGGAGAGCAGGAGAATTGAAGATTCAAGAGGCAACACCATACATTTTACAATTAGTCAATAATGGTGAGGCAATGCACAAATATTCTGCAGTTTGGGCATTGGGAAGATGCTGTGCAAAAGATAATTCGTATTTTGAGAATAAGTCTGCAGATGAAATGGTACAACGCGCAGCTGCAACGAGTTTGCAGATGCTTTCAAAAGGGAAGGAGCGCAGGGCATTTTTAGATGCAGTTTTGGCTAAATTGCCACCAGATTTTCGTGGGGCTATCTTGAGTCAAAATAAAGGAACGATTGGCAAACTAATTCGTACGTTCAAAAAGTCAAATCCTAGTTATCCTGCTGTTACACTGAATTATTTATATCTGTTGACAGAGGATTATCCTACCGTGAAGAAGGTTTTTGTAGAAGTAATCAAAGAGATCTCTTTCCGAGCAGGTGTGTTCAAATATGTACGTCATATTTTCAAAGCAGCTGAGCAACGTCAAGATGGATTAGTGTATGGTATTCTTGCTTACTTGTTCGAAAAACGTAAGCATAACTTTAAGATGCCTAAATATGGTTCCATATATCATAATAGGCGTTACATTACACCAAGTCAGGAGCTCAAAAAGCCTAATTCTCAAGTCGCTTACTCAGATCAAACTAGAGCATATATAAACCGAAGAATAGTTCGTGTACTAAAGCGTTTGGGAGAGGCTAAAGATTCAAATTATGTAAAAATGGCTACTGGTGTTTTGTTACGTTATTCTTCTTCAGATAAAACAAAGACTAGAAAAATTAAAAACTGGCGTTTTGATCGCAAACGCAAGCGTTGGAAATCAACAACTGTACATTTTGATGCTTATGCAAAATGTTTGATCATGAATGAAATCCTTTATGCAAATAGTGATCGCTATGCTTATGATAATATTCATAAAGAATGGGTGTGTAAAGATGGATTTATTCCAGGAGCTGCTGTTCCTGAAAAAAGAGAAGAAGGTCATTCTGAGTTATGGGATGCTATGCCGCAGGCCTTGGCTCATTTATTAATTGAAAGTGAGGCAGAACCTGTAGCAGAATTTGCGCTAAAAGCTCTGAAAGCAAATAAGGATTATGCTAAGTATGAATCACGTTTTGATTTAAACCTAATTGTTCGGTTTATTCAAAAACCTTTTCGCAAGCTCAACCTATATGCTTTAGAGTTGGCTCGTAAGATCTATAATGCTCAGCATCCACAGAATCATTTGATTTTGTCTATGTTGAATAGCAAAACAAAAGAGCTTAGAGATCAAAGTTTAGAGTGGATTGAAGAAAATCGAGCTTTGTTCTTTGCTGATACAGAATTTGTGAAGGATATGATGACGCATTCTTCCAAGCCTATCCGAGACTGGATGAAAGGTCATCTTACTTCTATTATTGAGAATTTGGAGAGAAGTAAACGTCAAATCTTGATCGCGCGAATTATCGGTCAGATTATGCACATGGAAAATACAAACCAGAATAAAGCTCTGATTGTAGAGTTGGCAGCTATGTTAGAAAATTCTTTCCAATCAGATCTGCGCTATCTGAGTTTGGATGTGGTCGAAGATTTATTAAGCCATGCTGCTACTGAAGTACGTATTTTTGCAGCGAATCTATTGAGAGAACATTCTATCAAGCCTGATTCAATTCCAAATTCAATTATCCAACGTTTGGTTAATTCTTCCAGTGTAGAATTGGTTGATACTGGTTTTATAATTTTGGGCAACTGTTCTAATATGGCTTTATCCAAAAAAGAGGAGCTGTTATTCAAAATGCATACTTCCAAGTCCAAAGATATTCGAACTAGAACTTACCCAATCTTATCTAGATTGATCGAAACTTATGGAGATCTAGGGAAGAAGTTAGTAGGGAGATATTTGCCAATGTTGTTACGCAAAGAACCCTTTGAAGGGGCTCACGAAAATGCCTATGGTCTACTTACTACATCTTTATCTGAACACTTGTCAGGTATAGATCGCAAAATGATCTTCAGGTTGTTAAATTCAGACCATGTAAAAGCACAAGAGCTTGCCTGTTTATTGATTGAGCGTTACATACCTTCTGAGACATTGACTATGCGAAGCATCATTCGTTTTGCAGATCATGAGATTTTGGCTGTACGTCGTTTAGCTTGGAATATCTACAAGAATAATGTTGGTAGAATGAAGTATGAGCGGGAAGAAGCACTTCGTTTATTAGATGCTAAGTGGGATGATTCTCGTGCCTTTGCTTTTGAATTTTTCCGTTTAGAATTTTCTAAGGAAGATTGGACACCAGAGTTATTGGTAGGAATTTGTGATTCTGTTCGAGCAGATGTACAGAAATTTGGTAGAGAGTTGATTTCTAAATACTTCGAGGATTCAGATGGAATCGAATATTTGATGAAGTTAAGTCAACATCCAAGACCAGAATTACAGTTGTTTGCAACCAATTATTTGGAGCGTTTTGCAACAGGTGATTTGAATCGTCTCAAGAAATTAGAATTGTATTTTGTTACTGTATTGTCTCAAGTAAATAAGGCAAGGACTGCAAAAGATAGAATCCTTCAGTTCTTACACAAAGAAGCAATGGATGCTTTTGAAGCAGCTGAATTACTAGCTAAAATATTAGATCGCTTATCTGTAACTGTGGCCATTGGAGATAAGGCAACTTCTATTGAAATGATGCGGGATATTCATGAAAAATATCCAGATATTAAATTACCAATCCAATTCAAGGAAATTGCTACACAGGTTTAAGTTTGATTATAACTAATTTTTGATCAGACTTATTGAATATTTAGAACAATCTCAAAGCAAAATAATTTTATGTTATTTAATTATAAATATGGTGGTACAAGTTCAGTAGCTAGTAATGCAAATTCTACAGCTATGTCTTTTGCGCCTGACACCCTTCGAGAACCTACTTTTTTTGTTGGACAATTGTCTAACAAAATTCCGTTTAGGGAAGCGATTTCTGCATTGAATGCAGTGGTAGTTTCGGATCTTAGGTTCAAACCCCAAGACAAGACAGCGTACCTAGAGTGGGCAAAGCAACAAGAGGAGCTTTGGTTGGCAGAGTATATGGGAGAAATGGTCAATATGGATGAACTTAACAATCGTATTAAGGATATTAATACTAGAATTAAGGAAATCAATACGGAACAAGGTAAGATCATGGGGCCCTTTAATAAAGCCAAGAGAGAATACTTTAACTATCTCTATGAAAAAGATAAGGATGCTTGGTTTGTGTTAGATCCAGTGATTACGGTACATCCTGATGAAATGTTCTTTGAGTGTTTTAGTCAAGATGAGTCTACTTATGGTAAACTAAGTTGTAGTTATAATGTGTTCAAGAATATCAATGAATTTGAGTGTGGAACTACGAATATTGATTATTCTTCGGCTTTATATAATGAATTTCAGAAGATTAGAGATTACAAAGAGACAGATTTTAAGGTAGACCCAAGTGGTTTTGAGGTTCAAACAGGGAATGATGATTTGTACAAAGAGGTCAAAATTGATCTACCTGCAAGTTGGGTGCGTGGATTTTTGCAAGTGAGTTCAGCTATGACTTTACCGGCAACAAGTATCGAAATGCATCCAATGGATATCTACAATATTTGTCTGTATTTACGTCGTTTCAAGGAGACAAAGGGACCTCGTTCTCTACGGTTTAAGTTAGAGCCGAATCAGCCTGTTAAAATTATTGTAGAGCCTTGGAATTATGAGATCAAGTGTGTGCGTTCTTTCTATCACGGAAAAGACTCGAAAGAAATCCGAATTTGGGGACGTCGTCGCTTACTCACTCTAGAGCGTTTAATTCCTATTGCTCGTCGTTTTACAGTGACTTTATTAGGCTCAGGTTTGCCTTCATTCTATGAAGCTGATTTGGGAGATATGGTATTCACTTTGGGGCTTTCTGGCTGGACAGCCAATGACTGGTCAAGAGCGGGTAACTTTGATTTGATGGCTCCAAGAACAAATGTAGATGCTACAACTAAAAAGACTGTTTTTGAAGCCTTAAAAAAGAATTGGAAAGAGGATATAGGTGGTTTATCTAATCGTTTAGGTTTGTCTACCGATATTGTTTCTGGTGCTTTGGCTGCGTATACACAAGCAGGACGAGTAATTTATGATCGCTATAATGGTGTATACAGAGTTCGTGAGTTGAGTCGTGACCCTCTAGATATGAAGCAACTACGTTTTTCTTCTCCACAGGAAGAAAAGGCTAATCAGTTGGTAAATTCTAATAAAGTTCAACTAGAGGTTGAAAATCTAGGTGATGGTAAAGTTAAGTTGAAAGGGACAGTCCAAGATAGGTATAGAACTTATAATCCGATTTTAGTTATTGATGCAGATGAGCGTATTATTCAAGCATCTTGCGACTGTAATCATTACAATATGAATAAGATGCGCAAAGGACCTTGCGAGCATATGTTAGCTTTGAGGATTGCATATAATAAACGTATTGGAAAAATCATCTGATAAAGGATCTTTCCAATTGGAGAAAACTTTTTTAAAAGTCATCGATAAATGATTTTTTGTCACTTTTTTGTCAATAAATAATCAAAAAAAGAATAAAAAATCATCAAATTATTTTGGTTTTACGGATATAATATTCTATATTTACATTGTCTTAATAATTAAAGACAAACCAAAATAAAAGATTACAAAAGCGTAATCAGATATATTGACATACTAATCAGAAACGTTGAGAGATACATGAACCTTGCAATTTGAATGCTGCTATCGGCATTCCTGCTCAACAATTCTAGACACGTCACTAAGGAAGAATCTTTATGATGTAGGATAGTGCATACCACCCTACTAGGAAGATTCAACGGTTTTAGGACGTTGTCCAACGAATCTTCCTAGTAGGGTGGTATGCACTATCCTACTGGAGTTGATTCTCTTAGTCATAAGAGTGAACGAAGGTAAATCTCAGCATAGCAATAATCATAGTTTAGTACTAATAAACAGGTATTGCTAAATGATTAGATGTCAAATATATAATAAACACTATTTCGATGACAAAATTAGATCTGTATTAACAGATTTATAGTTATCGGAATAGTGTTTTTTTATTTAAAATTCTGAACTAAATTCTATCAAAAATTTGGATAGGATTTAACAAAATTATAATAAAATGGCTGAGAGATTAACTCGTCAACAGTTATACGATCGTATTCGAGAAACATCAAAGGAAGAATATATTCTTTCGGAGATGAAACGTTTAGGGTTTTGGAATCCAGAAGGAGAGTTACCTAAACTATCCGAAAAGCTGATTGAAGAGAAAGGAGGATTGCGCAAGGAGCTCAATCAACTGATGGATAAGCAACGTCAGTTTAGGGATAAGGAACGTATGTTGAAAGAAATGCGCCAAAAGCGAATGAAAGAAGCTTTGGCACGGAGAGCAGAGACTAAAGAACGTCAGGAACGTCTTCGTCAGGAGAAGGCAGAAAAGTGGGCAGAGAAGAAATCTAAAGAGATTGTTTATCTAGGTAAAGGTGTTTCTGCTGGACTCTCAGATAAGGTATACAATGAAGAGAAACTCAAGCAAAATGGCTTACCTATTTTCAAGGAGGCAATTGATTTAGCAAATGCCATGGAAATAGATTTGGGAGAATTACGTTTTTTGGCTTATCATCGTACCACAGCTAGGACTTCACATTACAAGCGTTTTTATATTCCTAAAAAATCGGGAGGCAAGCGTTTGATCTCTGCTCCTATGCCTCGTTTGAAAAAAGCTCAGTATTGGATTTTACACAATATTTTATACAAGATGGATATCCATGAAGCAGCACATGGTTTTGTTCCCAAACGTTCTATTATTAGTAACGCACAGGGGCATCTTGGGAGTGCAGTGGTGATAAATGTGGATATGAAAGATTTCTTTCCAAGTGTTACCTTCAGAAGAGTCAAAGGCTTGTTTAAGGGCTTGGGGTATTCTCAGCAAATAGCAACCGTGTTAGCCTTGTTATGTACAGAGGCCAATACAGATGAAATAGAATTGGATGGAGAGTTGTTCTTTGTATCTAAAGGTGAGCGTTTCTTACCTCAAGGTGCTCCAACTAGTCCAGCCCTGACAAATATTTTGTGTCGCAAATTAGATAAGCGTTTCAAGGGAATGGTGGATAAGTTGGGGTGGAAATATACACGTTATGCAGATGATCTAACCTTCTCTAGTCATTCCACAAAGGATGTATCTAGAGTCTTGTGGCAAACAAAGAAGCTTATAGAAGATGAAGGTTTTGTGTTACATCCAGATAAAGTACACGTAATGCGAAAGGGGAGTAGGCAAGAGGTAACAGGAATTGTAGTTAATGAGAAATTGAGTGTCAGTCGAAAGAAGTTGAAGCAGTTTCGTACTGTTCTACATAAGATAGAGCAAACAGGCACAACGAAAGGATTGTGTTGGGGCAATGGACATTTATTGCAGACTATAAAAGGTTATGCAAATTATGTAAACATGGTGAATCCTACAAAAGGTGCAGTTTTATTGGAACGTGTGCAAGGAATTTTAGCGAAACCAGAATTACAAGCAGAGTTAGCTAAATATGTGAAAGAAAAAGCTGCTGAAAAACAGCAGAAAGTATCTGTTGTCGAAGAAAAAACGGTGCAAGCTGAGAGTACTACAGATGGCTTAGATGCTGAAGTAAGACAACAGACAAAGGAAAATACTTGGTGGGATATTTTTGCGTAGTCTTTTATCAAAACTCAGTTTCGCTAAAAACTTAGCAAAATCTACCCCACTGGATTAATCGGACTATATGGGTTGTCAGCAAC